>JAFSXP010000194.1 GCA_017443965.1 Oscillospiraceae bacterium | reverse complement strand
CGCCAAGAGCCGCCTTTCAAGTCCTTGTGCGGGAACCCGGTGCCAGAAAAAAAGACACCTTACGGTGTCTTTTTTTCTGGCAGGGGCACAAGGACTTGAACCCTGAGCCTACGGTTTTGGAGACCGCCGCTCTACCAATTGAGCTATACCCCTATATGGTGGGCCTTCGGGGACTCGAACCCAGGACCGACCGGTTATGAGCCGGCTGCTCTGACCGACTGAGCTAAAGGCCCGTTTGTGCCACGGACTGTATCATAGCACATCCCGCCGGGAATTGCAAGTCTTTTTCGCCCGCGGCGCAAAACTCACCGGCGCAGCGACGCGGCGCGGCAGGCGGCGCGGTACGCCGCGGCAAAGTACGCCTCGGGCGTCATGTCCGCGTAGATCGCCTGCTCGCGGCGCTCCTCGCGCGGCGTCTTGAGCAGCTCGAACATCAGCACGTCGTCATAGCCGCATTGGTCCAGCCGCGCGGCGACGCCCTGCCAGTCGGCGATCCCGTCGAACGGCAGCAGATGCAGATCGTCAAAAAACGTGATCTCGCCGCCGAAGTCGCGGATGCCGAGGTTGTCGTTCAGGTGCGTGCAGAAAAGCCGGTCGCCGTACTTTCCCAGCATAT
This sequence comes from Oscillospiraceae bacterium, assembly GCA_017443965.1. Classification (GTDB taxonomy): domain Bacteria; phylum Bacillota; class Clostridia; order Oscillospirales; family Oscillospiraceae; genus RGIG3566. The sequence continues at coordinate 6,892 of JAFSXP010000194.1, read as the reverse complement.
CCTGCCCGTGGTTGTAGCACAGTTCGTGCCCCGTGTCCCAGCAGAAGCCGACGTGCTTTTCTTCCTTGAGATCGTCCATCACGGCGGTGAGGAACGCCTCGCCCTCGGTGTTCTCCAGCGCGATTTGCAGACCGAGCTGTTTTGCGCGGTCGGAGAGTTTTTCAAAATACCGTACGCCCGCGGCGGTCGGCTGTGCCGGCTCGAAGCCGATATACGCGTGCATGACCACGAGCGGGACGCGCACCTCTGCGCAGTCGTCAAAGCAGGCGAAGAGCCGGTCCATGATCTCGCCCGCCTGTTCGTCGTCCTGCCACAGATGGCGCAGACCGGAAAACGGCGCGTGGATGAAGCGGTACAGCATGCCGCTGCCCTCCGCCGCGCTGCGCAGCTCGCGCTGCTGATCGCCCGCCGTCCAGCCGGAGAAAAACGCTTCAAAGCCGACGCGGCGCAGCAGCTGCACCTGCTCCGTCAGCGGGACGCCGAATTTCGGATTGACATTCATGCCGAGTTTCTGTTTATACATTCTGTTCGCTCCCTTGACAGCGCGGAAAAACATTCTATAATTATCATAGCACATCGGAAAAGGAGTGTCAAAGCATGCAGACGATCACGATCATCGGCGCGGGCATGATGGGCTCGGCGCTGGCGTTCCCCGCGCGGGAAAACGGCAACGACGTGCGCCTTGTCGGCACGCCGCTCGACCGCGAGATCATCGAGACGTGCCGCGAAACGGGGCGGCACCCGAAGTTCAACAAGGACTTCCCCGCGGGGATCGGATACTATCAGATCGAGGAGCTGGAGACTGCGCTCCGCTGCGCCGATTTCATCATCTGCGGCGTCAGCAGCTTCGGCGTGGACTGGTTCCGCGACGAGATCTTGCCCGTGCTGCCGGAAAAAGTGCCGGTCATCTCGGTGACGAAGGGGCTGATGGATACGCCCGACGGCAGGCTGCTGACCTACCCCGATCTGTGGCAGGCAAAGCTGGACGAGCTGGGCAAGCACATCCCGCTGTGCGCCATCGGCGGTCCCTGCACCAGCTACGAGCTGGTCGCGCACGACCAGACCGAGGTGTCGTTCTGCGGAAAAGACATGGACGTGCTGCGCCGGATCAAAGCGGCGATGGCGACCGACTATTATCACATCAGCCTGACGACGGACGTCGTCGGTGTGGAGAGCGCCGTCGCGCTGAAAAACGGCTTCGCGCTGGGTATCGCACTGACGATCGGTCTCAATCAGAAGGCGTTCGGCATGGACAGCGAGCTGCACTACAATTCGCAGGCGGCGGCGTTCGCCGAGGCGGTGCGTGAGATGCGCAAGCTGCTGATTTTGCAGGGCGCGGAGGACTTCAACAACCTCGTGCTTGGCGCGGGCGACCTGTATGTGACGGTCTACGGCGGCAGGACGCGGCTTGTGGGCATCCTGCTCGGGCGCGGGCTGACCATCGACGAGGCGAAGCAGGAGCTTGCCGGTGTGACGCTGGAATCGCTGGTCGTCGCCGGCCGCGTGGCGCGGGCGCTTCGTATCAAGGCACAGCGAGGCGAAGCGGATCTCAAGGACTATCCCCTGCTGCTGCACATCGACGAGATCATCACAGACGGCAAGCCCGTGAACATCCCGTGGGAAGCGTTCACGTTCGAGCAGGCATAATGGAACTCTGGGACGCGAGAGACCGCGACGGCAGGCTGCTCGGGTACGATCTGACGCGCGGCGAGCCGATCCCCGACGGCGTGTTTCATCTCGTGAGCGAGATCGTCGTGCGGCACGAAAGCGGCAAATTCCTGCTGATGCGGCGCGCGGAGGGCAAGGAGACGTTCCCCGGGATGTGGGAGTGCTCCGCCGCGGGCAGCGCGCTGAAGGGCGAGGACGCAATCAAGTGCGCGAAGCGCGAACTGCGCGAGGAGACGGGCGTAGACCGCGGCGCATTCACGGAACTCTGCACGGTCACGACGAAGCACGTATTATACCACGAATTTCTGTGCGAGACGGACTTCCCGAAGGACGCGGTTCGCCTGCAGGCGGGCGAAACGGTCGCGTTCCGCTGGGTGACGGCGGATGAACTGCTGCGGCTGATGGACGTCGGCGAGGTCATCCCCGAACGGCGGTGCCAGATCATCAGAGAACTGCTGAAAAAAGACAGGACGCCAGATTGAGCGTCCTGTCTTTTTTCATTATATATTACACGTTTTTCAGCGTTTCGCGTACGATCCACTCCAGTTCATCGCGCTTTTTGGTGATGTCCTGCGCCAGACGGATCTGGCTGCGCGTGCGGACGAGATTGTGCTCGGGGTAGTTGATCTTGAAATACGTGTCACCCTGCAGATAGTCCGTCAGGAAGCGCGCCGCCATCTCGACCGTGACCGAGAACGCCGCCTGTACCAGCGTGTCCAGTTCGACCTGCGTCAGACCGCGCTTGACCTGCCGCAGATAGCCCTTGCAGAACGCGCGGAATTTGCCGGTGTCGAAGTAGATGCGCGTCGGGTCCGGCTCGTCCTCCTCCGCGGTGCTGGCGATGAACCGCACCGCATCGCCGAAATCGTAGCCCGCCATGCCCGGCATGACGGTGTCGAGGTCGATGACGACGAGCGGACGCTTCGTCACGCGGTCGAACAGGACGTTATTCGCCTTGGTGTCGTTGTGCGTGACGCGGCACGGGATCTCCCCCGCGGCGTAGCGGATGCTCAGCGCGGACGCCTCGTCCGCGACCGAGCGGAGATACGCGATCTCCTCCTGCGTTTCTTCGGCGCGGCCCGCCGTGTCCTCCTCCGCCGCGCGCAAAAACGTCTGCATGCGCTTCGCGGTGTTGTGAAAATCCGGGATCGTCTCGTAGAGCTTGCTGCCGTCGAATCCGGAAAGCTGCTTCTGGAACCTGCCGAACGCCTCGCCCACGCCCGCGATGACCGTGGGATCGTCCGTGGTGTTGTAGGCGATCGAATCGAAGTAGTTGGACACGCGCCAGAAGCAGTCGCCGTCGACGCAGTAGTTGAGATCGTCCGCCGTGTGATAGTAGCGGAGCGTGACCTCGTCGGGGAACTTTTCGTTCAGGTACGACGTGACGTTTTCGATGTTGCGCATGATCTCGACCGGGTGGGAAAACACGTTGGTGTTCACGCGCTGGAAAATGTAGGAGACGAGTTGCCCGTCGGCGTCCCGATAGGTCGCCTTATAGGTGCTGTTGATGTTGCCGTTCGTGATGACGTCGTAGGAATAGAGTTTGCCGGGGAGCCGGAACTGTCCGCCGATCTTATTGATGGTCTCGTACAACTGCAATTTGCAACACATCCTTTGCATTTTTCACGCCGGGTGTGAGGCGCGTTATTGATTATAGTACATCCCCGCCGATTTTTCCACCGTTTTCCGAAAAAAACGCGCTTGTTTTTTCGGCGGGCGTTTTGTATAATGTGCCTTGACACGAAAAAAGGAGGGACGCAGTTGAATCTGGAATCCCTTGACGCGCTGATCGCCCATTACAAAGACGATCCCGAGGCGCTGGATATGATCATGACGCTGCTGGACGACTTTGAGAAGTACCACAGCGCCGTCTACGACGAGCAGATGCTGCTGATCGTCTACGGCGGCAAGATGGACGGCGAGACGTACCGTGTGCAGATGCAGGCGCTCGACCGCAGCCGCACCGTCGCGCACAACGCCGTGATCTCGGGCGTGAAGATCCTCAACCGCATGGCGAAGCAGGCGGATCTGCCGCCGGTGTACGACGGCATCGTGTCCGAGGCGCGCCCCTACCGGCGCGAGGTCGCAAACGCCGTGTTCGCGTACATCGAGGACGTGATCCGCAACCGCACGCCGAAAGAACCCGAAGAGGATAAAGAGAAAAAAGAAGAGGCTTGATCGCAAGCCTCCTCTTTTATATTACTCCGTCAGCGCTTTGCACATTGCGCCGAGCTTTTCCGCCGCCGCTTGCCTGTTCTGCAGCGGCTCGGTCAGGACCGCCTGCGCCGCAAGCGTCTCGACGCCGAGCAGTTTCGTGAGTTTTTCCAGCGCTTTGCCGCCTCCGCCGCCCAGATAGCACACGAACGCCGCGAAGCGTTTGCCGCGCAGCGCCTCGCCGTTTTCCGCCATGAACGTGCGCAACGGCGGCGCGACGTTGCTCGCCCAGACCGGCGAGCCGAAGATCACCGTGTCGTAGTCCTCCGCGTGCAGCGTGTACGGCACGAGTTTCGGCTTTTCCGCCATGATGGCGCTCTTGCCGCCCCACAGGATTTTCCGCGCGCCGCTCGAGGGATACGCCTTTTTCGGCTCGATGCGCAGCGTGTCCGCGCCGAGCATCCGCGCCAGCTCGTTCGCGGCGTACTCCGTGTTGCCGGACATCGAATAGTAGACGATCAGTGCTTTCATGTTCGTTTCTCCTTTTACGCCAGCGAGGCGAGGTATGCCTCCAAGATCAGCGAGGCGGCGACGGCGTCGACGGTGTCCTTCCGCTTTTTGCCGTGCACGTTGTTCTCGGACAGAATGCGGTGCGCGTCGACCGTGGTGCGCCGCTCGTCCCACAGGATCACGGGCATGCCGGCGGTCCGCTCCACAAGCGCAGCAAATTCACGGTACAGCGCGGCGCGAGGCCCCTCCGTACCGTCCATGTTTTTCGGCAGTCCCATCACGAGCCGCTCCACGCCGTGCTCTTTCACGCGCTTTGCGATCTCCTGCGCGACCGTCTCCGCGCGGTAGGCGCGGATGACGTCGGTCGTGCCGACGAGCATGCCGAGACTGTCCGAGACGGCGACGCCGGTTCGCGCGTCGCCGTAGTCGATCGCCATGATCTTCATGCGTTCACCTCTTGTTTTTATTGTAACACAGTTCCCCGAAAAAACCAAATACGAAAATAGTTTAAAAAAAGAGAGAAAAAAACTAAAATAATTGTTGACTGCGCCACGTTGTTTGTGGTAGAATATCGCTACCTGTGAAAAAGGGGCTTCTTTTTTGTGCCCTTTTTCGATCCGCGGGAGACGTGAAGTAGTTTCCGCGTCCTCTAAATCTTTCTAGCCGCGGAGATACCAGGGAGGCAGAATAAGGAGGTGCCGAATTATGCGCGTGAAGATCACATTACGCTGCAGCGAATGCAAACAGAGAAACTACGATACCATCAAGAACAAGAAGAACGATCCCGACCGTCTCGAAATGAAGAAGTATTGCAGATTCTGCAGAAAGCACACGGTCCACAACGAGACGAAATAACGCAGCGGCGAAAGCACTGCAGAAAGGGTGAGTTACATGGCAGAAGCAAAGAAGAAAGAAAACGTTTTTGAGCGCATCGCCCGTTGGTTCCGCGAAATGCGGAGCGAACTGAAAAAGGTCTCCTGGCCCAGCAAAGAGCAGGTCGTCAAGAACACGCTGATCGTCATTGCCTGTACCATCGTCGTGGGCATCATCATCTGGCTGTTCGACATCGGCGCTGACCTGATCTACAACGGCATCATCTCGCTGGTCCGTCTGATCAAGGGTTAAGCGACATGGCAAATGCACACTGGTACGTTGTTCAGACCTATTCCGGGTATGAGAACACCGTAAAAGCCACGATCGACAAGACCATCGAAAACCGCCATCTGGAGGACATGATCGAGCAGGTCGCCATCCCCATGGAGACCGTCACCGAGATGACCGACAACGGTCCCAAGGTCTACGAGCGCAAGCTGTTCCCGGGCTATGTGCTGGTCAAGATGGTCATGACGAACGAGTCCTGGTACATCGTTCGCAACATCCGCGGCGTCAGCGGTTTCCCCGGTCCGACCGGTCCGGACAAGAAGCCCACGCCCCTGACCGAGGACGAGGTCAGAGCGCTCGGCATGGAAAAGCACGAGATCGTCGTCGACTACGCCGTCGGAGACGAGGTCCGTATCAACGACGGTCCTCTGACGTCGTTCACCGGTATCGTGGACATGCTGGACGTCGAGAAAAACAAAGTCCGCGTCGTCGTGTCCATGTTCGGCCGCGAAACGCCCGCCGAGCTGGAGCTTGACCAGGTAGAGCGCGTCGACGCATAAGTGGGAGGGGCACGTCCCCGCCGATTTTACCACACATTCTTAGGAGGTGCTATCATGGCACAGAAAGTTACAGGTTATATCAAACTTCAGATCCCCGCGGGCAAGGCGACCGCTTCGCCCCCTGTCGGCCCGGCACTCGGCCAGCACGGCGTGAATATCGCCCAGTTCATCAAAGAGTTCAATGAACGTACGAAGGACCAGATGGGCTTCAAGATCCCCGTGGTCATCACGGTCTATGCCGATCACAGCTTCTCGTTCATCACCAAGACCCCGCCGACCCCGACGCTGATCCTGAAGGCGCTGAACATCGAGAAAGGCTCCGGCGAGCCCAACAAGAACAAAGTCGCCACCATCACGTCCGCGCAGGTCCGCGAGATCGCCGAGCGCAAGATGCCCGACTTGAACGCCGCCTCCATCGAGGCCGCTATGAAGCAGGTCGTCGGCACATGCCGCTCCATGGGCATCGTCGTCGCAGACTGAAACGCTTGACCGAGGGAATTCGGGACTTGCCCGAAACCTCATAAATTGTGGGAGGAGTATTCCGAATACCACGAAGGAGGATAATTACATTGTTTAGAGGTAAAAAGTATCAGGACGCTGCGAAGCAGATCGACCGCAGCCAGCAATATGAAGTCGCGGACGCCATGGCGCTTGTCGTCAAGTCCGCCACCGCAAAGTTCGACGAGACCATCGAGGCGCACATCCGCCTGGGCGTCGACTCCCGCCACGCCGACCAGCAGGTCCGCGGCGCGATCGTGCTCCCCAACGGCACCGGCAAGACCCGCAAGGTCCTGGTGTTCGCGAAAGACGCGAAGCTCGACGAGGCGCTCGCAGCCGGCGCAGACTATGCCGGCGGCATGGAGCTTGTCGAGAAGATCACCAAGGAAAACTGGTTCGAT
>JAFSXP010000193.1 GCA_017443965.1 Oscillospiraceae bacterium | reverse complement strand
ATTCCGTCAGCCGTTCCCGGGTCCCGGCTTAGGCGTCCGCTGCCTCGGCGCTATCACCCGCGACAGACTTGAGGCTGTCAGAGAGTCCGACGCGATTCTCCGCGAGGAATTCGCAAAGAACGGTCTTGAGGGCAAGGTCTGGCAGTATTTCACCATCGTGCCCGATTTCAAGACCACCGGCATCCGCGACGGCAAGCGCACGTTCGATTGGCCCGTCGTCATCCGCGCGGTCAATACGCGCGACGCCATGACCGCCACGGTCGAGGATCTCCCGTTCGCGCTGCTGCAGCACATCACCGCCCGCATCACCTCCGAGGTCAAGGGCGTCAGCCGCGTCCTGTACGACCTCACGCCGAAGCCGACGGGAACGATCGAGTGGGAGTAAGGGAACCAATATGAAAAAGATCCTTGCGTTTTTACTGGCGGCGCTGCTGCTGACCACGTCGGCGTGCGCGGCGAACGAGACGGGCTATCGTGACGTGCCCGCCGATGCGTGGTATGCCGAGGCGGTGCAGTCGCTGCGGGAAGCGGGACTGATGAACGGCGTCGGCGGCGATCGCTTTGATCCGGACGGCGTGTTTACCCGCGCGCAGCTCGCCACGGTGCTTTACCGGATTGCGGGCAGTCCCGCCGTCAGCGGCGAGGACGGCTTCACCGACACGGCGGCGGGCGCGTGGTATGCCGACGCCGTCCTGTGGGCGTCGCAAAACGGCGTGGTCAACGGCTACGGCGACGGGAAATTCGGCACGAACGACGCCGCGACGCAGGAACAGATGGCGGTGATGCTTTGGCGCAACGCCGGCTCCTACGTGCTGGACGCGTCGTATGCCGATGCAAACGGCGTCGAGAACGCCGCGAGCGACTGGGCGTTCGACGCGGTGCGCTGGGCGCGGGTGGACGGCTTGCTGACGGACGCGATCCCGTTTACGCCGAAGGCGCCGGCAAACCGCGCACAGGTGGCGGGTATGATAAACCGATATCTGAAGCTGCTGGAACAGTTCAGCAGCGCGGACGCGGTCAGCGGCGCGACGCCGAAAACCGAGGAAGAACCGCAGCAGATCGTGCTGACGGTCGCGGGCAGAACGCTGTCCGTCGCGTGGGCGGACAACAGCTCGGTGGACGCGCTGCGGGAATTGCTGAAAAAGGGCGACGTCACGCTGGATATGAGCGATTACGGCGGCTTTGAAAAGGGCGCGCCGCTGCCGCAGACGCTTCCGGAGAACAACGAACAGATGCAGACGGACGCCGGCGACGTCATCCTTTATCAGGGCAAGCAGTTCGTCATCTATTACGATACGAACAGTTGGTCGCTGACGCCGCTCGGTAAGATCACCGGCATCGACAAGGCGGAGCTGCGGGAGCTGCTCGGCGACGGCAACGTCACGGCGGTGCTCTCGCTGCACGGCGTCCCCGCCGCGGAAAAAAAGATTTTGGTGGCGTATTTCTCCTGTACGGGAACTACGGAGCGGATCGCGGGCTATATCGCCGACGAGCTGCAAGCAGACGTCCGGCAGATCCTGCCGCAGACGCCGTACACCTCCGACGATCTGAACTACGGCGACAGCAGCTCCCGCGCGACGCGCGAGCAAAACGATCCCGCCGCCCGTCCCGCTCTGCGCGACGCGGCGGAGAGCGTGGCGGATTATGACGTCATCTTCCTGGGCTATCCGATCTGGTGGGGACAGGCGCCGAAGATCCTGTATACGTTCGTCGAAAGCTGCGATCTTGCCGGCAAGACGATCGTTCCGTTCTGCACGTCCGGCAGCAGCGGGATCGGGACCAGCGCGGAAAATCTCAGCGCAAGCGCGCCGGACGCCGTATGGCTTCCCGGCAACCGCTTCGGCGCGGGCGCCTCGCGCGATACGGTCGCGGCATGGCTGCAAGGTCTTTCCGTCTTGTCGAATTCTTGATATGACAGCCGCAGAGCGCGGCAGGAGGTTTTGCGATGTACGATAACACCGTCACGCTTCCGAACGGCGTCGCCGTCCCGATGCTGGGGCTGGGGACGTGGCGCGTGCCGGACGAGACCGTCGAGGACGTCGTGCGCCGCGCCGTGCAGCTCGGCTATCGCCATGTCGATACCGCGCAGGTCTACGGCAACGAACGCGGCGTCGGCGAAGCCGTCCGCACCTGCGGCGTCCCGCGCGAGGAGCTTTTCGTGACGAGCAAAGTCAGCGCCTACCTCAAGGACTATGCCTCCGCCGCGCAGTCGATCGACGAGTCGCTGAAAACGACGGGGCTGGACTATCTCGACCTGATGCTCATCCACAACCCGCAGCCGGTCACGGCCTCCGACGCGACGGACGACCGCTGCTTCGAGGGCAACCGCGAGGTCTGGCGTGCGCTGGAGGACGCCTATCGCGCGGGAAAGCTCCGCGCCATCGGCATTTCCAACTTCCACGAGGTCGACGTCGAAAACGTGTGGGAGACGGCGACGGTCAAGCCGATGGTCAACCAGGTGCTGTGCCACATCTCCAACTCGCCGCTCACGCTGATCGACTACTGCCAAAAGAAGGGCATCGTCATGGAGGCGTATTCGCCGATCGCGCACGGCGTGGCGCTGAAAAACGAGACGATCGTTGCGATGGCGGCTAGGTACGGCGTTTCCGCGGCGCAGCTCTGCATCCGCTTCGTT
>JAFSXP010000192.1 GCA_017443965.1 Oscillospiraceae bacterium | reverse complement strand
GGTCCTCCGTCAAAAGCTTTGCCTCGGCGAGCAGGCTTTCGTGGCTGCGCGTCTGTATGATGCGTCCCTGGTGGAACGTCAGCGCGCAGAAGCTGCACGCGCCGAAGCACCCGCGGTTGGAAACCAGACTGAACTTGATCTCCGCGATCGCGGGCACGCCGCCGCGCGCTTCATACGACGGGTGATACGCGCGCATATACGGCAGCGCGTAGATATGGTCCATCTCCCTTTGCGTCAGCGGCTTCTGCGGCGGATTCTGCACCACGAAGCGCCCGTCGGGATACGGCTCGACGAGCCGCTTGGAGAGGATCGGATCGGTGTTTTTGTACTGGACGGCGAAGCTGCGGGCGTACTGCGACCTGTCCGCCGTCATCTCGTCAAAGGACGGCAGCGTGATCGTGGGCAGCGCGTCGTCCGGCGCTTTCGTCGTGTAGACCGTGCCGTCGATATACGTCACGTCGCGCACGTCCATGCCGCTGTTCAGCGCCTCCGCGATCTCCACGACCGCGCGCTCGCCCATGCCGTAGATCAGAAGATCCGCCTGACTGTCCAGCAGGATCGAGCGCTTGAGTTTATTCTGCCAGTAGTCGTAGTGCGCCAGCCGCCGCAAACTCGCCTCGATGCCGCCGATGATGATCGGCTTCGTGCTATGCGTGCGGCGGATCAGATTGCAGTAGACGGTCACGGCGTAGTCGGGGCGCTTGCCCGTCACGCCGCCGGGCGTATAGGCGTCTGTCGCGCGGCGCTTTTTCGACACGGCGTAGTGGTTGACCATCGAATCCATGTTGCCGCCCGACACCAGAAAGCCGAGCCGCGGCTCGCCGAGTACGGCGATGGAGCTGTCGTCCTTCCAGTCCGGCTGCGAAATGACGCCGACCTTATAGCCGGCGTCCTCCAGCACGCGGCTGATGATCGCCGCGGCAAACGACGGGTGATCGACGTAAGCGTCGCCCGTGATGAATACGAAATCGCACTGCTCCCAGCCGCGATCCGCCATATCCTGTTTGCAGACCGGCAGGAATCCCATGGTCACTTCGTTCCCGTCGAGCCGAAGCCGCCCTCGCCGCGGTCGGTGTCGGACAGCGCGTCCGTCTCGACGAAATCCGCGGTCAGAAACGGCGTCAGGATCATCTGCGCCATGCGCTCGCCGTGCTCCAGCGTCTGCGGCTTCGTGCCGTGGTTGTGCATCGGCACATAGATCTCGCCGCGGTAGTCCGCGTCGACCACGCCGACCTTGTTCGCCGGCGCGAGATCGCGCTTCGCGGCAAGTCCGCTGCGGGCGTAGACCAGCCCCGCGTAGCCTGCGGGGATCTCCATGGCGATGCCCGTCGGGATCATCACGGTCTGCCCCGGCTCGATGGTCACGGGCGCGTCCAGGCACGCGCAGAGATCGGCGCCCGCCGCCATGGCGGAGCCGTAGACCGGCAGCTTTGCGCCGCCTCGCAGCTTTTTCACGGGTACTTTCTGCATAAAAACACCTCGCGGCACGTTTTTTTCAGTATAGCATGACGCGCCGCGAATCGCAAACCCTGTTTTTTACAAATTGTCGGATTTATTGTTGAGAAACGCGCGCGTATCTGCTATAATAATTAACCGGTAAGATGGCAAAATAGGACCGTGCGGAAAACCGCGTGATCGGGAGGGATCTTGTGCTGTTCGATATCTCCGCCGAGCTTCGTGCATTCGGCGACGGCTGCGCGGAGCAGGCATATCGTTTCCTCGGCTGTCACGCGGCGACCGTGAACGGCACGGACGGCTATATCTTCCGCGTCTGGGCGCCGAACGCCGCCGCCGTCAGTGTGGTGGGCGACTTCAACTTCTGGAACGAGGAAGACCTGCCGATGGAAAATATCGGCTGGGGCGTGTGGGAGGCGTTCTCCGTCTGGGCAAAGAAGGGCGGCGCGTACAAATACTGCGTGACGCACCAAAGCGGCAGACGCGTACATAAGACCGATCCCTATGCCGTGCGCTGCATGCCGCTGCCGGACAAGTCCGGCGTCGTGTGGTCTTTGGATTACCGCTGGCACGACGAAAAATACCGTTCCCGCGCAAAAGAGCAGGGGACGCTCGAGCGCCCCGTGAACATCTACGAGATCCACGCCGGTTCGTGGCGGCGGCACGAGGACGGCTCGCTCTACAGCTACGAGGAGCTGGCGAAGGAGCTTGTGCCGTATGTGAAGGATATGGGCTACACGCACGTGGAGCTGATGCCTGTCGCGGAGTACCCGTTCGATGGTTCGTGGGGCTATCAGGTCACGGGCTACTACGCGCCGACGTTCCGCTACGGCACGCCGCAGCAGCTGATGGCGTTCGTGGACAAATGCCACCGCGCCGGGATCGGTGTGATCCTCGACTGGGTGCCGGCGCATTTCCCGAAGGACGAGCACGGGCTTTACGAATTCGACGGCACGTGCCAGTACGAGCTGTCCGACCCGATGATGAACGAGCATCCCGACTGGACGACGCGCATCTTCGACTACGGCAAGGGCGGCGTGAGGTCGTTTCTGGTGTCGAACGTCGTCTACTGGCTGACGGAGTATCACATCGACGGCATCCGCGTCGACGCCGTCGCGTCGATGCTGTATCTCGACTACAACCGCAAGGAATATAAGCCGAACCGCTTCGGCGGCAAGGAGAATTTAGAGGCGATCGATTTCCTGCGCGCGGCAAACCGCGCGGCGTTCCGCGCCAATCCGGCCGCCATGATGATCGCCGAGGAGTCCACGGCGTTCCCGCTGATCACCAAGCCGGATTTCGACGGCGGTCTGGGCTTCCTCTACAAGTGGAACATGGGCTGGATGAACGACATCCTGCGCTATATGAAGCTCGATCCGCTGTGGCGCAAGGGCAGCCACAACGCGCTGACGTTCTCCATGACCTACGCCTATTCCGAGAATTTCATCCTGCCGCTGTCGCACGACGAGGTCGTCCACGGCAAGCAGTCGCTTGTGGACAAGATGCCCGGCGACTACGACGCGAAGTTCCAAAATCTGCGGGTGCTGTACGGCTTCATGTACGCCCATCCCGGCAAGAAGCTGAATTTCATGGGCAACGAATTCGCGCAGTTCATCGAGTGGAACTACAAGCAGGGGCTGGACTGGCTGCTGCTCGGCTACGACCGCCACCGCCAGATGCGCGATTACGTGCGCGAGCTCAATCACCTGTACCGCAAGACGCCCGCGCTGTGGCAGAACGATCTGGACTGGGAGGGCTTTTCGTGGCTGCAGGTGGACGACTGCGACAACAGCGTCGTCGCGTTCCGCCGCACCGACCGCAAGGGAAAAAGCGTCGTCGTCATCTGCAACTTCTGCCCGGTCGAGCACCGCGGCTACCGCATGGGCGTGCCGAAAGCCGGCTGGTACGTGCCGCTGCTGAACAGCGACGATGCGCGCTTCGGCGGCACGGGCACGGCGCTGCCCGCCGTCAAAGCCGAGAAAAAGCCGTGGGGGGACTGCTCCCACAGCGCCGAATTCGTCATTCCGCCGCTGAGCGCGGTGTATTATACCATTCGCAGGAGCAAACCCGAAATCACGCAAAACGACCTCGCAGAATCCTAAATTCAGGGAGGAGTCCTTTGTATGCATTTCCAGAAAAAGCGCTGCGTTGCCATGCTGCTGGCAGGCGGGCAGGGCAGCCGTCTGAAGGTCCTGACCGAAAACACGGCGAAGCCCGCCGTTCCCTTCGGCGGGAAGTACCGTATCATTGATTTTCCGCTTTCCAACTGCGTCAATTCCCACATCGACACCGTCGGCATCCTGACGCAGTATCTGCCGCTGGAGCTGAACGAGTATATCGGCAACGGCCAGCCGTGGCATCTTAATAATTCGCACGGCGGCGTGCAAGTGCTGTCGCCCTATGCGGGGCAGAAGGGCGCCGAATGGTACAAGGGCACGGCGAACGCCATCTACCAGAACATGGCGTTCATCCGCCGCTACCGGCCGGACAATGTGCTGATCCTGTCCGGCGACCACATCTACAAGATGGATTACGCCAAGATGCTCCGCTTCCATGAGGAGCGCGGCTCGGACTGCACCATCGCCGTCCGCACCGTGCCGATGGAGGAGGCGCCGCGCTTCGGCATCATGAATACAAACGAGGACGGCACGATCTACGAGTTCGAGGAAAAGCCCGCGCATCCCAAGAGCAACAAGGCGTCCATGGGCATCTACGTGTTCCGCTGGAGCGTGCTGGAAAAGTTCCTCACCGAGGACGAAAACGATCCGAATTCAGACAACGACTTCGGCAAGAACATCATCCCCGCGCTGCTCAAGGCGGGGCACAAGGTCTGCGCCTATGACTTCACCGGCTACTGGAAGGACGTCGGCACGATCTTCAGCCTGTGGGAGGCGAACATGGACACGCTCGGCGACGAGCCGCAGTTCGATCTCCACTGGGGCGGCGAGCAGACCATCTACGCGCGGACCACCGCGCAGCCGTCCAGCTATCTGACCGAGACCGCCGTCGTCAGCGACAGCTTTATCGCCGAGGGCTGCGAGATCGCGGGCAGGATCAAACACAGCGTGATCTCGTCGGCGTGCGTCGTGGGCGAGGGCGCGACGGTCAAGGACAGCGTCATCATGCCCGGCGCCGTGGTGGAAAGCGGCGCGGCTGTGTCCCACGCGATCGTGGGCGAGGGCTGCGTGATCGGCGCGGGCGCGAAGGTCGGCGCGGATCCCGAAAAGACCGAAGGCGAGCTGCCGATCGCGGTGATCGGCCATGAAAAGACTGTTGCGCCCGGCGCCGTCATCGAGCCGGGCGCGGTGATCTGAGAGAGGGGGCGCAGCAGATGAACAACGCGATGGGGATCATCTTCTCGAACGTCTATGACAGCAACATGGGCGGTCTGACCGAAACGCGCACGTCCGCCGCCATCCCGTTTGCGGGGCGCTACCGCCAGATCGATTTTGCGCTGTCCAACATGGCGAACGCCATGATCAAGCACATCGGCATCATCACCAAGTATAACTATCAGTCGCTGCTGAACCATCTCGGCTCCTGCGAGGAGTGGGACCTGGAGATGGAGCACCGCGGCGTGATCCTGCTGCCGCCGTACGCCACGGGACACACCGGCGTCTACCGCGGCAAGCTGGAGGCGCTCTATACCGCGCTGGACGTGCTGGAGAACAGCAGCCAGCAGTACGTCGTGCTCGCCGATACGACCGTGCTCGGCGCGATCGACTACGCGGAGGCGGTCAAGGCGCACGTCGCCTCCGGCTGCGACGTCACGGTCATCGCCAAGGCGGGCAAGGCGGACGGCAAGCGCGTCAATTCGCTTTCCGTCAAGCTGGATCAAAACGGCAAGCTCGCCGATATGACGGTCGACTACGCCGCGTCGGCGGACTATCTCGTCAGCATGGGCATGTTCGTC
>JAFSXP010000016.1 GCA_017443965.1 Oscillospiraceae bacterium | reverse complement strand
TCCCGATTGAGAAATCTGTGTTTTTCGGATATAATGGAAAAAAAGATCGGGACTTGGCAAAAAAACACCGAAAGCACGGAGATGCGCTATGTACAGTGAACAGGATCTGAAATACGCGGCGGAATTCCGCGAGGAGATCCACCGGGAGGCGCTGGCGATCGTTCGGAAAACGCGCCCGAACGTCACGGAGGTCATCGACCGCCATCCGGTCGAGGATTATTTTCAGGAGCATTGGGACTATCCCGGCAAGTGGTACACCATGGTGTCGATCCCCTACGGCTACGGAAGCCGCAAGGCGCTCATCGACACGATCGTCAGCGACACGCTCTCCGGGAAGGCGCCCGAAAAGAAGCCCGCGTACACGCAGGAACTGCGCGACGCGGCGAAGCCCGGTCGGCGGAAGCTGACAAATCAGCTCGACGCGAAGCCGGACGGCTATGAAGAGCTGTTCGTGGTGGAGGTCGATCAGAAAAACAGGAGCTTCCGCGCGGTCGGCGTGGACGGCGAGGGGCGGCACATCCTGGAACAGTATGAGGAGTATAATCTCGGCAGCGCCACCGGCTCGACAGGTTCGTATTTCGTTCTGACCGATCCGGAATACAGGCGCTTCGCGCGGCTGGCGCTTATCAACGGGCATCTGAAAGAGGACGCGTATCGCCGCCTGACCGATGAGCCGAAAAAAGCGGCGAAGCTGGCGGACGATCCCTTCTATCCGCTGATCGCCGAGTATCCCGATCTGGCTGTGGACTACTGCATCGTCAAGGTCGAACGGTACTGCGGCTATGCGTCGCACCGCGATGCGCTGAAAACCGCATTCGCCGACCTTGACGGCGAATGGGACGGCGATCCCGACAAAGCCGCAGGCAAACCCATCGCCCCCGCAGAACTGTTTTCGTCGAAGTATCGGGACGGAACGCTCAACTATCGAAAGGCGTTTCTGTACCCGCCGCATCCGAACAGCTATTCCGGTCTGGACTTCGTGCGCGTCAACGAAGCGCTCTTCCCGAAGGGGACGGACGCGCTGGAGGTGTACGAGTGGACGACCGACTGGTCGGACTATTTCGACGAAGGGCACGAATGGTGGGGCACGCTGTGCCTGACGGTCTATGACAAAGCCCTCGACCGTTTCGTCGTTATTATGGCGTCGGCGACGGATTAAACTATCATATAAAAACCCCCTCACGCGTTTGCGCGAGGGGGTTTTTCGGAATTTACGCCTTCATCATAAGGGAGATGATCTTGCTGATCTGCGCCCGCGTCAGAAGTCCGTCGGGCTGGAACGTCGTTTCCGTCATGCCGTTTATGATCCCCGCGGCGTTCAGCGCCAGCACGTCGGGATCGTTCGTATCCTTAAACGGGTTCTGCGCCTGGATGTAAAGCCCCTTCGCCTTCGCCGCGATCCTGCACAGCGCAAGGCGCGTGATGTGTGCGTTCAGATCGACGTCCTCCGTCAGCCAGCCCTTGTTCTTCGCCAGCGCCAGATAGCCGCTTGCCCAGTGCGCGCCCGCGGGCTGATCTTCCTCGCCGACCGCCTTGGCGATCAGCTTCAGCGCCTGCCCGTAGGTCAGATTTCCAGACGGCGCAAACGTCGTCGCCGTCATGCCGTTCACCACGCCCTTGCCCGCAAGCTCGGTGACGTAGGGATAAAACCAATCGCCCGCCTTCACGTCGGTGAACGTGGGGGCTTTCGCCTCGTAGACGAGCGCGTTCACATCGTCATACGCAAGCGACGGACGCAGGCAGAAGAACACGTTCGATATGAGCCGCTTGACCAGCTCCTTTTCGTTTACGGTCGTGACCTTGCCGCCGCTGACCGTGACCAGCGCATCGCCGGTATAGACAAAGACGGCGGGCTTCTTATCGACCATATTGCCGCCGGAGAGGAAAATATCGCCCGGCGCAAAATACGAGCTGCGCAGCTCCAGCACACGGTCCGCCGTCGGCTCTAACACGTACTGCCCGCCGAGCATGCCGTCGAGGAGCATGGCGCGGTCGCTCCCCTCCTCCGTCGGGACAGTGGGGATACACCGCCAGCCTTTGCCGACAACTTGGAAGCACAACGGCGTCAGCGCCGAAAAGGACGGCAGCGCAAGATCGATCCCGAGCGCATGACGGTAGATGCTGTTTGCGATCTCCACGCCCTCGGGCGACTCCGCCGCGACAGCGGACTGCCATGTTTGGCGCTGCAATTTCTCCGCATCGACCTTCCTGCCGCCGACGCGGTTGCGGAGCGTATTCGACGGGATGCCCGCCGCGCTGCCGCCGCCCGCCGTGATGACCGTGCCGCGCGGCGCGGTGACGGTGACGGTATAGGAAAGCGTCCTGCTCTCCCCCGCCGCAATCGGAACGCTCCACGAAAGATCGCCGCCGCTGACGGACGCGCCGGGCGCTTCCTTCAGCGCCGTGCCGACGGGCACGGTCTCCTTCACGGGGACGGTGTACGCGCCGACGGAGCTGTTGCGCAGCGTGAGCGTATAGGTCAGCTCGTCGCCCGTTTCGGGCGAGCCGTAATAGCCGCAGGAGACGGTGCGTTCGACCGCAAGCCACGGGTATTTGATCCGCTGGATGGCGGACGGCATGGGTGCGCAGTCCTTCGCGCCGGCGGCAAGCGGACGCAGCAGCGCAAAGCCGGCGATCGCGTCCGCGGAGAGCGCCTTTTCCGACATGCGGGTGCTGAACGCATCGTCCAGACGGATCGAGCCCTCCGGCTCGTACTTGTCCACACCCTTATTCTTATCGAATGAGCCGCCGCCCGAGCCGTGGGTGCAATGGATGATGTCGCCTTTGCCGTCGCCGTCGACGTCGCCGACAAACAACATGGCATGACCGGTGTTATCCTTGCGGCGGACCACAAAGACGTCGCCCGGCTGCACCGCCGCCCGAAGCTCCGCAAGCGCTTCTGCAAACGGCAGCTCGCCGCCCGGGACATACCGCATCACAAGGATGTCGCCCTTCATGACGAACAGGTTGACCGTGGCGCATTTCTCCACGCTTCCGGCAAGATCGTAGCCGAGCGCGTGTTTGTAGACCAGATAACAAAACGTCGAGCAGACGGAATACAGCGGGCGGTCCGCCGTCGCCTCCTCCGGCGCAGCCAAATGGTCGTTGCGGTAGATCAGTTTTGCCTGTGCCGCAGACGCGGTGAGCGCCAAAGAGCCGTACTGCATATAGGGATTTTTGAGATAAAACGCGATCGCCGTCTGCACGACCGCCTGCTGCTGCACCGTCAAAGTTTCGGCGGACGCCGCCTGCACAAGCGGCAGCAAAAGCGCCGCGAGCAAAGGCGCGACAAGGATTCTTTTCACGGGCGACCGCCTCCTTCTGATCCCATTTTACCGCAGAATTTCCCGAAATACAAGCGCGACAAAAAGGATCGGTGCATAGCACCGATCCTTTTTGTATTACACCTTCAACATGCCGCAGATGATCTTGCTGATCTGTGCGCGGGTCAGAAGTCCATCTGGCTGGAACGTCGTTTCCGTCATGCCGTTGATGATTCCCGCGGCGTTGAGTGCAAGCACGTCGGGATCGTCGGTATCCGTGAACGGGTTTTTCTTTGGCTGTTCGGTCAGCCCCTTCGCCTTCGCCGCGATCCTGCACAGCGCAAGGCGCGTGATGTTCGCATTGAGATCGACGTCCGCCGTCAGCCAGCCCTTGTTCTTCGCCAGCGTCAGGTAGCCGCTCGCCCAGTGCGCGCCCGCGGGCTGATCGGCTTCGCCGACCGCCTTGGCGATCAGCTTCAGCGCCTGCCCGTAGGTCAGATTGCCGTTCGGTGCAAACGTCGTCGCCGTCATGCCGTTGACGACGCCCTTCTGCGCGAGCGTGGTGACGTAGGGATAGAACCAGTCCGCCTTTGCCACGTCGGCAAACGACGGCGGCGTGTAGGGCATCGCCGTGATATCGTCGTAGGCGAGGCACGGACGCAGGCACAGGAAGATATTCGATTTGAACTGCCTGACAAGCTCCGCTTCCTTGACGACGATGATCTTGCCTCTTTCGTAGGTGTAGAGTTTCGAGCCGCTGCTGACGTAGACGTGTGCGCTCTTCATGCCGAGATTGCCGCCCGCGACAAAGATATCGCCCGCCTGC
>JAFSXP010000191.1 GCA_017443965.1 Oscillospiraceae bacterium | reverse complement strand
GGAGGAGTACAGGATCGCGTCGTCCGTGCCGGCGAAGTCCGCGATGGCGCGCTCAAGGTCCTTGTGGATCTGCTGCGTGCCGCAGATGAAGCGCACGGAGGACAGACCGAAGCCCCACTGATCGTAACTCGCCTTGGCGGCAGCGATCAGATCGGGATCGTCAGACAGGCCGAGGTAGTTGTTCGCGCACATGTTGACGACCTTTTTTGCCTTGGTGGTGTCGATGCGGCTGCGCTGGGGCGTGGTGATGATGCGTTCTTCCTTGTAGGTGCCGGCGGCCTTGATCTCGTCAAGCTGCGCGGCAAATTTTTTCAGCGCCTCTTTCATGCTCATGCTCCCTTCTTTGTCCAGTCCAAAATTACTTTACCGGAGTTCCCGCTCTTCATGGCGTCGAAGCCCTTCTGGAATTCGGTGTAGTGGAAGCGGTGCGTGATCACGGGGGTGAGATCCAGCCCGCCCTGCACCATATAGGACATCTGATGCCAGTTGTCCATCTTTCTGCCGTAGATGCCCTGCAGCGTCAAGCCGCGGCCGATCACGTCGTTCATATCCAGCTCGATCGGCTTGTTGCCCAGCCCGAGCAGGCTGATCTTGCCGCCGTTGCGCATCACGGACAGCATCTGCTTGAACGCCGGACCTGCGCCGGACATCTCCAGACCGACGTCGAAGCCCTCGACGATGTGCAGCCGCTTCATGACCTCGCGCAGATCCTCGCGCCCGGTGTTGACCGCCGCGTCCACGCCCATCTTCCTCGCAAGTCCCAGGCGGTAGTCGTTCAGGTCGGTGATGACCACGCGCCGCGCGCCCGCGTATTTGCAGATGCCCGAGGCGATCACGCCGATGGGACCCGCGCCCGTGATCAGCACGGCCTCGCCGACGAGGTTCCACATCAGCGCGGTGTGCGTGGCGTTGCCGAACGCGTCGAAGAACGCGACGACGTCCTCGTCCAGCTCGGGGTCGATCTTGATGACGTTCTTCGCCGGGATGCACACGTACTCGGCGAACGCGCCGTTGCGGTCGACGCCGACGCCCAAGGTGTCCTTGCACCACTGGATGTTGCCGGTGTGGCAGTTGCGGCAGTGCCCGCAGGTGATATGTCCCTCGCCGCTGACGCGCTGCCCGACGGTAAAGCCGGTCACGCCCTCGCCGATCTCGGCGATCTCGCCGACGTATTCGTGCCCGATGGTCATGCCGGGCTTGACGTGCGCCGCCGACCAGTCCGTCCAGTCGTAGATATGAACGTCCGTGCCGCAGATAGCGGTCTTGTGGATCTTGATCAGCACCTCGCCCGGGCCGCATTCCGGCACGGGGACCTGCCGCAGCTCCAGCCCGACGTCCGCCCTCGGCTTGACGATCGCGTCCATCATTTTCTGCATCGTGGTTCCTCCTTGCGTTTTCATTTCTTGTTTTCATTCTATCGCCGTTTCCTGCAAATTGCAAGCCTGCCGCGGACAATTATGCAAATTTTTTTCGTTTTGTTCATACGCCGCGGACACCTGTGCGCAAAACACGGGATTGCAGGTCGCCGCGCCCTGTGGTAGAATAAGTTTTGAGGTGAGACGACATGAGTGAGATCGAGCTGCGGATCTGTTCGACGCTGGACGGCACGATGCAGCCGTCGCTGTTTTATCCTGCATCGAAACGCGGCCGTCCGCTGCTGGTGGGGCTGCACACGTGGAGCTACGACCGGCACAATCAGGTCGCGCGGCTGACGCCCGTCGCGGAGCGGCTGGACTTCAACCTGCTGCTGCCGGAGTTCCGCGGGCCGAATTTGCAGAGCAATCCCGACTGCCGCAAGGCATGCGGCTCGGAATTTGCCAAGCAAGACATCAAAGACGCGATCGACCACGTCGTGCGCGAACAGGGCGCGGACGCGGAAAACGTCTTTCTGCTGGGCACGAGCGGCGGCGGGCACATGGCGCTTCTGATGGCGGGCTTCCTCCCCGAATACTTCAAGGCGGTCGCCGCGGTCGTGCCGATCACCGACCTGCGCGAATGGGCGGCGGGCAGCGAAAAGTACCGCGCGAAGATCCTGGCGTGCTGCGGCGGCAGCGAGCGGGAGATGGCGGCGCGGTCGCCGATCACGTATCTCGACACGATCGCCCGCGCGAACGTGAAAATCTTCCACGGCAAGTTCGACCGCACCGTTCCGGTCGCGCAGAGTCTGGAGTTCTACCGCCGCATGATGCAGACGCATCCCGACGCGCGGGTGTTCCTCGACATCTTCGACGGCGGGCACGAGATCGACATGACCACCGCCGTCCACTGGCTGCTGACGCAGTATAAGAGTGCGGAGGTCGCAGAGGTCACGGGCTGAGGAGAAGTCAGAAGTCAGACGGCTGGGCGCGCCGAAAAAGCTCCCCCTCCGGGGTAGCGAAGCGGCGCCGCGGGAGTGAATGACATGCCGGTGGCATGTCAGAGCCGCGGCGTGACCGAGCGAGCCGCGAGAAATGCCTTCCCCTTGAGGGAAAGCCGTAGGGACGAGCATTGCTCGTCCGCGGACGACCGATGGTCGTCCCTACGTTCCCCCTCCGTCTCGCCTGCGGCGAGCCACCTCCCCCAAAGGTG
>JAFSXP010000190.1 GCA_017443965.1 Oscillospiraceae bacterium | reverse complement strand
ACGAGATGATCCGCCGCACCAATCTGGAAAAGGAGCGCGAGGCGCTTCGCATCTGCCAGCAGAAGATCGAGGAGCACAAGCTGGATATGCTGCTGGTCGCGGCGGAGTATGCCTTCGACGGCGGCAAGATCCTGTTCTTCTTCACATCGGAGGGACGCGTGGACTTCCGCGAGCTGGTCAAGGACCTGGCGTCGACGCTGCATACGCGCATCGAGCTGCGGCAGATCGGCGTGCGCGACAAGGCGAAGATGGTCGGCGGTCTGGGCATCTGCGGCAGACCGTTCTGCTGCAAGCAGTTTCTGGACGATTTCGAGCCGGTCTCGATCAAGATGGCGAAGACGCAGAATCTCAGCCTGAACCCCACCAAGATCTCCGGCACGTGCGGCAGGCTGATGTGCTGCCTCAAATACGAGCAGGAGGCGTACGAGGACCTCATCAAGACCGTGCCGAAGGCGGATTCGTTCGTCGACACGCCCGACGGCCGCGGCACCGTGACCGACGTCAATCTGCTGCGGCAGACCGTCCGCGTGCGGATGGAGCGTTCGCCCGACGAATTCGGCACCTATCCCATCGGCGAGATCTATGTGATCCGCAACGGCAAGGCGAAAAAGGGCGATCCCCCGATCCCCGAGGACTTTGCGCCGATCTCCTCCGCGCCGCGTCGTCCGCGCATGGTGCAGGAGGAGGCGATGCCGGACGTCGTGCTGATCCGCGATCAGACGGAGGAAGCTGCGCAGCCGGAGAGCGAAGAGGCAGCGCCGCAGCGCCGTCGCCGCCGCCGCGGCAAGCACGCGGGCGGCGAACAGCCGGAGGCAGCGCCCGCCGCGGAAAAGCCCGCGGAGGCTGCCGCGCCGGAACAGAAAAAATCCCGCTACCGCCGCAGACCGCGGCGCAGGGGCGGCAAAAACAACCCGCCCGTGTAAGACCGAAAGGACAAGACCATGCGCTTTTCTCAATTTGCAAAAACCAGTGAAGAATCCCCGATCCGGAAATTCCATCCCTACGCCGTACAGGCGGAGGCGGCGGGGAAGAAGATCTATCACCTGAATATCGGACAGCCGGACATCGAAACGCCGCCCGCCTATCTGGACGCGGTGCACGCGTTCAACCACAAGGTGCTGGAATACGCGCCGTCGCCCGGCATCCCGTCGCTGATCAGCGAGATCTGCCGCTACTACGAGGGCGTCGGCGTGTCCTGCGTGCCGGATAACGTGCTGATCACCACCGGCGGCAGCGAGGCGCTTCGCATCGCGCTGATCTGCGTGCTCGACCCCGGCGAGGAGATCATCACGCCGGAGCCGTACTACACCAACTACCACGCCTTCGTGACGCTGACCGGCGGCGCGATCCGCCCGATCCCCGCCGTGCCGGAGGACGGCTATCACTACGCGGAGCGGGAGAAGCTGGAGGCGGCGCTGACGCCGAAGACGCGCGCGCTGCTGCTGACCAATCCCGGCAACCCGACCGGCACGCTGCTGACGCGCGAGGAGATGGAGATGATCGCCGATTTCGTGCGCGAGCACGATCTGTGGCTGCTCGTCGACGAGGTGTACCGCGAATTTGCCTACGACGATACCCCGCCGGTGTCGTTCGGGCATCTCGACGGGCTGGACGACCGGCTGATCCTGATCGACTCCGTGTCCAAGCGGTTTTCCGCCTGCGGCGCGCGCGTGGGCTGCATGATCTCGCGCAACCACGATCTCATCCGCCACGCGCTGAAGGTCTGCCAGGCGCGTCTTTCGGTCGGCACGGTCGACCAGGAGCTTGCCGCCGCGCTCTACCGCGGCGCCACGCCCGAATACTACGCCGCTGTGCGCGACGAGTATAAGCGCCGCCGCGACACGGTCGTGCGCAAGCTGCAGGCGATCCCCGGCGTGGTCTGCGAATGTCCGCGCGGCGCATTCTACCTGATGGCGAAGCTGCCGGTGGACGACGCGGAGAAGTTCCAGATCTTCCTGCTGGACAATTTCGACGACCAAGGCGAGACCGTGATGTTTGCGCCGGGCAGAAGCTTTTACGCCACGCCCGGCAGGGGCGTCAGCGAGATCCGCATCGCCTACGTGCTGAAGCAGGCGGATTTAGAGCGCGCCATCGACCTGCTGGCGCTCGGTCTCAAGGCGTACAACGAACGATAAACAAGCAAGACGAAGCGCCGTTTGGCGCTTCGTCTTGCCTATTGTGTACCGCGGCTCCTTCTTCGGAAGGTGGGGCTTTTTTGT
>JAFSXP010000189.1 GCA_017443965.1 Oscillospiraceae bacterium | reverse complement strand
TACGACATCGACGACGGGCACAACCTGATCCGCGCGCACCCCGGCACGTCGTTCATCGGCGCGGCGCTGGCAGCATCATGGGAGAAGGATCTCAGCCGCGATCAGCTGCTGACGGCGCTGCTCGTGGCGTACGAGACGACGATCCGCAGCGGTGCGGCGATCATGGACTACTACAAGTTCGCCCATTCCAGCGGCACGTTCGGCGCCGTCGGCACGGCGGCGTGCGTGGGCAGGATCTACGGCTTTACGCGAGAGCAGCTCAATAACGCGCTGTCCGTCGCGGAGTTCAACGCGCCCATCGTGCCGGGCATCCGCAGCGTGGAGTATCCCTCGATGAATAAGGACGGCGTGCCGTTCGGCGTGATGGTGGGCATGCTTGCCGTCACGGAGACGCTTTGCGGCTTCACCGGCAACAAGAACCTGCTGGAATCGGACGAGCACCGGCACTATCTGGACGATCTCGGCAAAACGTGGGAGGTCATGAACCTCTATTTCAAGCCGTACACCTGCTGCCGCTGGGCGCATCCCGCCATCGACGCGTGCGTCAGTCTGATGCGTGAAAACGGCGTGAAGCCGGAGGATATCGAACACGTCACCATCGACACGTTTGAGCGTGCGACCATGCTTTCCAAGATCGTGCCGCAAACCGCGGACGAGGCGCAGTACAACATCGCCTACCCCGTCGCCGCGTCGCTGGTATACGGCGATTTCGGTCCGGCGCAGGTGCGGGACGATGCGCTGGGCGATCCGCGCGTCGTGGAGATGATGGGCAGGCTTTCGTTCCGCGTCGATCCCAAGCTGGACGCGCAGTTCCCCGCGCGCCGCATCTGCCGCGCGGAGATCGTGACAAAGGACGGCAGGACGCTTGTCTCGCGCGAATTCGAGCCGCGCGGCGAGGCGTGCGAAAAGATCGGGCTCGACTGGCTGACGGACAAGTTCCGCCGCATCACCGGCTCGGTCTTCTCATCGCAGGGGCAGGAAAAGCTTCTTTCGCTTTTGACCGGAGAGAAGGACGTGTCCGTGCGCGAGATCATGGCGACTGTCAACGAGCC
This sequence comes from Oscillospiraceae bacterium, assembly GCA_017443965.1. GTDB lineage: Bacteria > Bacillota > Clostridia > Oscillospirales > Oscillospiraceae > RGIG3566. The sequence continues at coordinate 4,789 of JAFSXP010000189.1, read as the reverse complement.
GCGGTACTGGCTCGACCGGTAAACACGCGCTTGCATTTTGTCTTCAACTGTGGCATACTGAACAAAACGGTGAAAGGAGGGCTGTCAATGGCGTTACAGGAATCCGGCGAAATGTATCTGGAAACGATCCTGCGGCTTTCGCACAAGGGCGGCAGCGTGCGGTCCATCGACGTCTGCACGGATATGGGTTTCTCGCGTCCGAGCGTCAGCCGGGCGGTCGCGCTGCTGAAAAGCGGCGGCTATCTGACCGTGGAGGACGACGGCTCTCTGCTTCTGACGGACGCGGGGCGCGAGATCGCGGAAAAGATCTACGAGCGGCACACGATCCTGTCGAAGTATCTGACGGAGATCGGCGTCGATCCCAAGGTCGCCGTGGAGGACGCCTGCCGCATCGAGCACGTCATCAGCGACGAGACGTTCGAGGCGATCAAGCACCACGTGGAAGCGAGAAGATGACCGCGTACAGCAATAAAAAAAGACCGCTCTGCGGTCTTTTTTTATTGCCGGTTTATTCCGCATACCCTTTTGCGCCGGAGATGAAAACGGTCTTTGTATCGCCGTTGTAGCCGACGTGGAAATCCAGCGCCTTGCCCAGATCGCGGAGCAGGAAGTAGTTTGCCCCGTCGATTTTGAAAACCCTCACGGTCACGGGCGTACCGCCCACAAGGAGCGTGTCGTTGGAGACGACCGCGCTGCTGTTTTGCGCCGCGGCGCCGGTCAGCTCGCTGCCGATCGCCGTGTAGGATTTGCCTGTCGTGATCGAAACCGTTTTTGATGCGGCGTCGTAGTCCACCGCGAATTGCTTTGCGCTGCCGCGCAGCAGCATGGCAACGTCCCGAAGCCTGAACCAGTTCGCGCCGTCGATCTTATAGACGGCGGGATGCACAAGATGCGCGTCGGGTACGTCGCTGCTGTTGCTCACGACGACCGCGTCATTGGTCGCAGCGGCGGGATATGCCGCACCCGGCTGCGCGGCGACCGCAGCCGATATGACGAGCGCAAGGCAGACCGGCAGCATCAGCGCAGAAAAAAGCTTTCTCATGCGGGCACTCTCCTTGTCCAAAAGATGACCGATGCAGACGCATCGGTCATCTTCTTTGCATCTTATTTTTCCTCTAACAGCTTGTTCAGCTCCTGCATGAACGTGTTGATGTCCTTGAACTGCCGGTAGACTGAGGCAAAGCGGACGTACGCCACGTCGTCCAGCGCCTTGAGTTTTTCCATGACCAGTTCGCCGATCTTTTCGGTCGACACCTCGCGGTCGAGCGAATTCTGGACGGACTGCTCGATCTCGTCGACAGCGGCCTCCAGCGCGGGCATCGGCACGGGGCGTTTTTCACACGCGCGGATCATGCCGTTGAGCACCTTCGCGCGGTCGAACGCCTGACGGCTGTTATCCTTCTTGACCACCATGACGGGCAGGCTTTCGACCGTCTCGTATGTGGTAAATCGCTTCTGGCACGCCAGACACTCGCGGCGGCGGCGGATGCTGCTGCCGTCCTCGCTGTGACGGGAGTCTACGACCTTGCTTTCCTGATCGCCGCAAAACGGACACTTCATACCCATATATCCCCTCTCAAATTGCTGTTTACCACAATATATCAAACTTTGCGGAAAAAGTCCAGCATTTATTTTATAGAAAAACACGTCCCGCATCGGTCGATACGGGACGTGTTTCATTCAGACGCTGACGGTCTGCTGTGACATATTTTTGAGTTGCAGCTGCAAGCGGTCTGCGATCAGCGCGATGAATTCCGAGTTCGTCGGCTTTCCCTTGGTGTTGGAGACCGTGTAGCCGAAGAACGTCTGCAGCGTCTCCAGATCGCCGCGGTCCCACGCCACCTCGATGGCATGGCGGATGGCGCGCTCCACGCGCGAAGGCGTGGTGGAAAACGTCTTTGCCACCTGCGGATACAGCACCTTTGTGATGGCGTTGATGACGTCCATGTCCCTGACCGCGATCATGATCGCCTCGCGCAGGTACTGGTAGCCCTTGATGTGCGCCGGAACGCCGATCTCGTGGATGACGGACGTGACCATCGTTTCGATGTTCACCTCGCGCGGCGCGTTCGGCGTTGACATCTCCGCCGCCTCGCGCAGACGCTCCGCGACGAGCTCTGAACGGCAGGGCTTCGTCAGGATGTACCTTACGCCGAGCTCCGCCGCCTTGTAGGAGACGAAATCCGTTGCCAGCGACGTCAGCGCGAGCACGTTCGGACGCGAAGCCTCCGAGGTCGCCGACTGCAGCACGGCAAAGCCGTCCAGCTCCGGCAGCATCAGATCCAGCACGATCCAGTCCGGTTTGTATTCACGGATACGCTCGGCGGCAGCGACGCCGTCGTACACCGCAGCAAGCACTTCGTATCCCCGCATTTGCCGTAGCTTCTCTGTAAGCTGTGCGCAGAATCCCGGATCACTGTCCGCGATCAGCACCTTTTTTGCCTGTTCCATGTTGCACCTCTCCTGTTTGGTCGATTTCCTCCGAATACCGCTGAGCGGTCAATGCGGCAGGAGTCGCGCCCCCGCCTCATCTTGGTAATAATTTATCATACCGTTCCCCGTTTTTCAATCGCAAGTGACCGATTTTTTTCCACTTTTTTCCGCTGTTTTTCGACAGATTTCGACAAGCTTCTGATCCGTTCGACAAAAAGAGAGCGCATTCGTCCGAATGCGCTCACCGCGGCTTTTGCTTATGCCGCATCGGACGCAGCAAGCATGTTTTCCACGTAGATCCCGTAGCCCATATCCGGCTGATTGACCAGCACGTGCGTCACCGCGCCGACCAGCTTGCCGTCCTGCAAAATCGGGCTGCCGGACATGCCCTGCACGATACCGCCCGTCTCGCCCAGCAGCGTTTCATCGGTCACGCGCAGCAGCAGGTCCCTGCCGCCGCCCGCATCGTAGCAGCGCACGATCTCCACGTCGTAAGGGCGCACCTCCGTGCCGTGCAGATTGGCGAGGATCACCGCCGCGCCGGGTCTGACCTCGTCGGCGGACGCGGTTTCGACCGCGGGCGCGTCGGGCGGCTGCATCGTGCCGAACACGCCGTTTGCCGTATTGGCGCGAATGTCGCCCAGCGCCGTATCCGCGTCGAATTCGCCCTGCAGCTGTCCCGCCGCACCGGCGACGCTCTTCACGACCGACACGACGTCCGACGGCACGACGACGCCGCCCGTGATCGGCAGCAGTGTCTCGCCGTCCGGCGAGGCAACGCCGTGACCGAGCGCGCCGAACGCGCCGGTCTGCGGATCGTAATACGTCACCGTGCCGATGCCCGCCACGCTGTCGCGCACGAACGCGCCGACGCGGTACGTCTCGCCGTCTCTCTGCGGCGTCAGGGTGACGTCGCGCGTCCCGTCTCCGCGCTGCACAGTGAGCGAGATCGGCTCGCCGGATGCAAGCAGCGTCTGCAGCGTCTGAACACGGTCGAGCGTTTCACCGTTCGCCTCAAGCAGCAGATCGCCCTCGCGCAGTCCCGCGCGCGAGGCGGGCGAATCCCGCTCCACCGCGGTCACGAGAAGTCCCGCGGTCTCGGCGCGCATGCCGATCGTGTTCCCGCCGGGGATCAGCGTATGCGCGGACGCAAATGTGACGAGTATCGTCAAAAGCAGCGCTGCGCATACTATCTTTTGCAGAAGATTCTTTGTTTTCAAAAGATCACCCCTTGCTTGAATTTCGCCGCCCTTTTAATATGCCCGCTTCCGCGCCGGCGCGCGTTAGAAAAAGCAGGCGCTTTTTCCTGCGCCGAAAGCAGAAAAACGGAGACCGCGCGTTTTCGGCACGGTCCCCGGCATCAAATGACAAATCCGGTTATTCTTTCTTTTCCGCGGCGGTGAAGCGGCGGCAGTATTCCACAAGCGGATACAGCGCCCGGAAGGCGTCGCGCACCGTCGTCGCCAGCGCAGGCGAAAACATCAGCTCGCCCGGCGGCAGCTCTCCTATGGCGTAGAGATTGCGCAGCGAGACGTACGGCTCCAGCTTTTTGTTGTCGCACGGCTTTTTCTTTTTATACGCCTCGCCCGTCACGGTAAGCCCGCTGCCGCGCTCCGCCTTCGACAGCATCGTGAGAAACGGCTGCGGACGCACCGTCATATCGGCGCGCAGCGCGTTCATCGTCGGCACGGACGGCTTCCAGAACAGAAAGCCGTAGCTGCAGCCGTCCGGTCTGATCTCAAAGAACAGGCTCGGCTCCTCCAGCCACCATGTCCCGTCGTGCCGGATGCACGTCCACAGGCTCTCCTTATAGGGCGTCGGCGGGTGCATGCGCATGTCGCGGTAGATGCGCGAGGTCTTGCACACGAAGCCGGGGATCTCCATAAAAGGCTCCGAGATCTCCTTTGCCAGCGCCTTCATCGGCTCAAACAGCGTGTCGAGATACTGCTGCTTATGCTCGGTGAACCATTCGCGGTTGTTGTTCATGCGCAGTCCCCAGAGAAAGTCGATCGTCTCCGGCGAAAAGCCCGTAAACATGATTTTTCCCCCTTTACGGAAAGAACTCCGGCTGACCAGAGTCCTTTCTGCCGTTATGTAGCAGCCGGCTGCTTGCCGTCCGTGTAGGTCGGCACGATCTCCGCCACGAGCGCGGTGATGCCCGGATCGTTTTTCTCCGCCGCCTCGCGCAGACGCGCGAGATCCTGCTCGAACTTTTCGGCGTCGAGCTCCAGAGGCTTGCCGATGAAGATCAGATCGTTCTCGGTCTTCTGCAGGCCTTCCTCCGCCATGAGAAGCTCCTCATAGCGTTTTTCGCCCGGACGCAGACCGGTGTAGACGATCTTGATGTCCACGTCCG
>JAFSXP010000188.1 GCA_017443965.1 Oscillospiraceae bacterium | reverse complement strand
GCCCTCGCCGCGCTGCGGCGTCGTGACGGTCACGCTCCTGCCGGCGTTCGCGGTCAGAAGCTCGGCAAACGGCACGGCGTCCTCCATCGGCAGCGGCAGCAGGATCTTGTTCGGCATCGCGCCGCAGGAGAGAAAATACTGCTTGACGAGCGACGCCATCGCCTCGGCGGGCTCGCCGGTCGCGTTGAAGATCTGATAATCCTTGTCGATCAGCGAGCCATCCGAAAAATGCAGCACGGCGAAGCATGCCTTGCTCTCGTTTTCAAAATACCCGACCGCGTCCGTGCGCTTGGAGCGTCCCGCTGTGACGAACTGTTTCTGACTGAGCGATTCGATGGCGCGCAGACGGTCGCGCAGCGACGCCGCTTCCTCAAAGCGTAACGCGTCCGACGCGCGCAGCATGTTATCGCGGAGCTCCGCAGCGACGGCGGTATATTTTCCGCGCAGAAGCAGCAGCGCCTGCGCCATCCGCTCGCGGTACACGTCGCCGGACGGCGTACCGGTGCACCACGCCTCGCAGTTGCCGAGATCGCGGTTGAGGCAAGGACGCCCCTTGCCGAGGTCGCGCGGGAACACACGGCTGCAGTCCGGCAGCTTCAGCGCGCGGCGGACGGTGTCCATCATCTTCTGCGTGACGTATCTGCCGCCGAACGGTCCGAAATACTCCGCACCGTCGTCCGCGACCTTGCCGACAAGCTCCATCACGGGATACGCCGCCTTTTTATCCACACGGATATACGGATAGCCCTTGTCGTCCTTGAGCAGGATATTATACCGCGGCATGTGCCGTTTGATAAGCGAGTTTTCCAGAACGAGCGCTTCAAATTCCGATTTGACGACGATCGTGTCAAACCGGTCAATCAGAGATACCATGCGCCGCGTCTTTGCCGTATGCGAGGCGGAGTCCTGAAAGTACTGACTGACGCGGTTTTTCAGCTTCTTCGCCTTGCCGACGTAGATGACCTGCCAGCTTTTGTTCTGCATGATATACACGCCCGGCTCCGGCGGCAACGACAGCGCTTTGTTTTTCAGTTCGGAAAACGTCATGTCCTTCACCTAAAAAGGCGCCACAAAAACGTTGCGTTTTTGTGGCGTCGGCATTGTTCGGATCAAAAAATATCCTTCAGCAGCATCTCGGAGAGCACGCTGACTGCGGCCTCCTCATCCGGTCCTTCCGCGATCAGAGTCACGTCGGTGCCTTTGGTGATGCCCATCGAAAGAACGCCGAGCAGACTTTTTGCATTGATCTTGTGATCTTCCACTTCGATCCAAATGCTGGACTTGAACTCATTCGCTTTCTGAATGAAGTAGGTTGCCTGGCGGTTATACAGACCGGACTCGCACTTGACCACTACCTTCTGCATGATCATGGCAAACCCTCCTTAACCAAGAATCGATACAATAATAACAGATAAAACGAAAATGTCAACAATTTTTTATATAACAGGAAAAATCATGCCAATTCCGCAACTGTTACGCCGTCTTCTCCCTCGCCGTACACGCCGGGTCTGAAGCGTTTGACGCTCTTGCAGCGGCGCAGATGGTCACGCACCGCCGTGCGAAGCGCGCCCGTGCCCTTGCCGTGGATGATGCGGACGCTGGGCAGATTGGCAAGGAATGCGTTGTCGAGAAACACGTCCAGCACCGGAAGCGCCTCATCCGCGGTCATACCGCGCAGGTCCAGCTCCGGCACCGCCGCGACGGAGCGCAGCTCGCGGTTGGACTGCTCGATGTACTTGCGGACGCTCGGCTGCATCGTCTGTTCGATCAGATACACCTCGTCCGGCTTTGCGGTCATCTTCATGATGCCCGCCTGCAGCTCGTAACTGCCGTCCTTGTTTATGGCGATCACGGAAGCCTTCGTGCCGAATTTCAGCAGCTCCACGGTGTCGCCGACGCGGATCTCACGCGAGGGCTTCGGGCGACCGGCGGTTTTTTTCTGCTCGGCGAGCTTTTCCTCCGCCTCGTTCAGCTTGCGGCGCAGCTCGGACTGCCGCTGATTGGAGCCGGTCGCGTCGAACGTGTCGCCCATCTCCTTGCGCAGCTTTTTCAGCTCCGCGTACACCTCGTCCGCGGTACGGCGCGCTTCGTCGATGATATTCTGCGCCTCTTTGCGCGCGGCAATCGCCGCCTTTTCGCGCTCGGCGCGGACCTGCTCGTAGTACGCCTCCGATTTCTCTTTCTGCTTTTCGGTCTCCACGCGCAGCGCCTCCGCTTCCAGACGCGCTTTTTCCATCTGCTGACGCTGCGCCTCCAGCGCGCTCAACACCTCTTCAAAATCGACGTCGTTCTGGTCGACCATGCCGCGCGCCTTGTCGATGATCGCCTTCGGCAGACCGAGCCGCTCGGAGATGGCAAAGGCGTTCGACTTGCCGGGAATGCCGATCAGCAGGCGGTACGTCGGGCGCAGCGTCTCCACGTCGAATTCGCACGAGGCGTTCGACACGCCCGCCGTGCGCATGGCGTAGATCTTCAGCTCGGCGTAATGCGTCGTCGCCGCGATCTTCGCGCCGCGCTCACGGCACGACTCGATCAGCGCGACAGCCAGCGCCGCGCCCTCGGCGGGATCGGTGCCCGCGCCGAGCTCGTCAAAGAGCACCAAACTCTCCGGCGTGCAGACGTCGACGATCTGCACGATGTTGCGCATATGCGCCGAGAACGTCGAAAGAGACTGCTCGATCGACTGCTCGTCGCCGATGTCGGCAAGGACGCTGTCAAAGACCGAGACGTAGCTGCCGTGGTCGGCGGGAATGTGCAGACCGCACTCCGCCATCAGCGTCAGAAGTCCGATCGTTTTGAGCGTGACCGTCTTGCCGCCGGTGTTCGGACCGGTGATGATCAGCGTGTCGAAGTCCTTGCCGAGCTCCACGGAGATCGGCACGCAGGTCGTTTTGTCGATCAGCGGATGGCGGGCACGGTGCAGCTCCAGCCGCCCGTCCGTGCGGATCTCCGGCTCCATCGCGTCCATCAGGAACGACAGCTTTGCGCGGGCGAAGATCTTGTCCAGCTCGACGAGCAGCCCGAAATTACGGTCGATCGGCTCGCGGTATGCCGCAGCGTCTGCGGAAAGCTCCGCAAGGATCCGCTCGATCTCCTTGCGCTCGTCGGCGAACAGCTCGCGGATCGTATTGTTGGCGTTGACCGCCTGGATCGGCTCGATAAAATACGTGCCGCCGGACGAGGACACGTCGTGCACAAGACCTTGGATCTCGTTTTTATACTCCTTTTTCACCGGCACGACGAAACGGTCGGCGCGGATCGTCACGATCGGCTCCTGCAAAATCTTGGCGTACGCCGGCGAGGAGATGATCTTCTGCAGCGATTCGCGGATCCTGGCGCTCTGCTGGCGGATGTGACGTCGGATGTCGGCAAGCTCGGGACTCGCCGCGTCTGCGATCTCCTCCTCGGAGATGATCGCGTTGCCGATCTTTTCCTCCAGATACTTATTCGCCGTCAGCGCGCGGAAATACGGGTCCAGCACCGAGGCGGTGTTCTCCCCCGTCGCGTAGTCCTGCACGCCGCGCGCCGCGCGCAGCACGGACGCGATCTGCAGCAGCTCCGACGGGTTCAGGCTGCCGCCGCGGTCCGCGCGTTCCAGCGACGTGGAGACGTCACGCACGGCGCCGAACGACGGTGAGCCCTTCAGCGAGATCAGCTTGCAGGCAGCGGAGGTCTGCGACTGCAGGATGCGGATATCGTCCAGATCGGCGAGCGGCAAAAGGGCGCGGCAGCGCTCCTTTGCGCTGTCGCTGACCGCCTGCTCCGCCAGAAGCTCCAGCACATTCGGCAGTTCCAGCTTGCGGATCGATTTTTCGTAAAGCTCTGTCATGGTACTCCTTATGTAATCAGCAGTGATTTGTAAAAATCCAGTGTGAAAAAGCCGCGCTCCAGCCGCGTCAGAAGATACGTCTCCGAGATATCGGAAAGCTCCTTGATTGATGCGTCGCCTATAGAGAACGAGAACACGCGCCCGACCTCGCACCCGAGCACGTGGCGCAGCGCCGCCAGCGTCGGGGCAGAGACCGGCATCCGCAGTCCACCGTCCGCGCTCCCGCACTTCGCGCAGCGCAGCTCGCCTGCGGCGACGTGGAATCGGTCCGGTTCTGTCGAGCCGCAGACGGCGCAGCCGTCCACGTCCGGCGCGTAGCCGGTGATCGACGCAAGACGAAGCTCGAACGCCGCCTTGACAAGAAGCTGCGGCTTTCCCGAGCAGAGGGCGTGCATCGCGTGCAGCAAAAGAGACAGCAGCTCCGGATCGGGACTGTCCGCCTGCGCAGTCACCTCCGCCGCCTGCGCAAAATACGACGCGAGTGAAAGGCGCTCGATATCCGTGCGCAGCTCGGCAAACATTGCGATCGGCTGCGCCTCGGTGATCGTGTGGAAGCCCTGCCGCTCGTAGACCGTGAACTCCGAATACGTCAGGATCTGGCACGCGCTTTTCAGCAGGCTCTTGCTGCGCGTCACGCCGCGCGCCTTCAAGGTCATCAGTCCGTTTTCCACCGTCAGCAGCGTGAGGATCTTATCATAATCGCGGTACGGAGACTCCCGCAGGACGATCCCCTTGACTTTCTGGTACATGTTCTGTTCCTCCGCAGCGCGGACTTTCGTTTCGCTGCGCCTCGCGGTACATCAGAAAGACCGCGGGCGAGCCGGTCTGTGTAAAAAGCGACCATAGTTCACGGCTGTTCATGGCAAATCCTCCCGTCTGAATAGGATTTACCGAAACAGCCGACATATTAGAGGAAAATTATTGATATCCGAAATTCCGAATGAGAAACTCGCTGTCGCGCCAATTCTCCTTGACCTTGACCCACGTCTGCAGATAGACCTTTGCGTCCAGCAGCTTTTCAATGTCATTGCGCGCCATGGTGCTGATCTTCTTCAGCATCGCGCCCTGCTTGCCGATGATGATGCCCTTGTGGCTCGGCTTTTCGCAGTAGATCGTCGCGTCGATGTCGATCACGCCGTCGTCGCGCTCGGAGAATTTCGTGATCTCGACCGCCGTTCCGTGCGGGATCTCACGGTCGAGGCACCAGAGCAGTTTTTCCCGCACGATCTCCGCAACGAGCTGCCGCTCCGGCTGATCGGTGATCATGTCGTCCGGGAAAAGCTGCGGCCCTTCCGGCACGTACTTTTCCAGCTCGTCGAGAAGCGCCTCCACGCCGTCGCCGTCCTTTGCGCTGACCGGTACGACGGCGGCGAACGGAAACGCCTTGCTGTAGCAGTCGATCACCGCGAGAAGCTCCTGCTTTTCCACGGTGTCGATCTTGTTGATTACCAGGATCACCGGTGCGCCGCCGACAAGGCGTTCGAGCAGCACCTGCTCCTGCGGACCGATATTCGCGATCGGCTCGACCAGCAGCAGCACCGCGTCGACGTCGGCGACGGACTCGTTGACGACGCCGACCATATAGTCGCCGAGCCGCGTGCGCGGCTTGTGAAAGCCGGGCGTATCCAGAAACACGAACTGCGTCTCGCCGCGGTTGAGCACGCCGCTGATGCGGTTGCGCGTCGTCTGCGGCTTACTGGATACTATGGCGATCTTTTCGCCGACGAGGCGGTTCGTCAGCGTCGATTTGCCAACATTCGGACGCCCCGCGATCGTGACCATTGCGGATCTTTTGATCATACGTATTCTCCTATCCCAGGACGAGCTGCGCCATGATGCGCTCCTCGGCGGCGCGCATCTGCCGCTTCTCAATGCCCTCGTCCATGTGATCGTACCCGAGCAGATGCAGCACGGAATGCACCGTCAGATAGGAAAGCTCCCGCTTGACGCCGTGACCGTACTCCGCCGCCTGCGCCCTGACGCGCTCATAGGAGATCGCCATATCGCCGAGCGGCACAAAACCCGTCTCCGCGTCTGTGTAAGGCTCCCACGACGGCGGCAGCCTGCCCGCCTCCAGCTCGAACATCGGAAAAGACAACACGTCCGTCGGCTTGTCGATATTGCGCTGCACGCGGTTGACCGCGCGGATGCCCTCGTCCGTCGTCACAAGGACGTTGATCTCACACGGCACGGCGACGCCCTGCACCTGCAGCGCGGTCGCGATCGTCTTGCGAAGCCGCATCGTGATCGGCAGCTTCGGCGCCTTCACGTTATCGAATGAAATGTTGATCTTATGCATATCAGGTCCTCTTAGTCGTCTTCGGCTTCTGCTGCGGCTGCGCGTGATGCTCAAAGCGGTCGTACGCTGCCACGATCTTCTGCACCAGCTCATGCCGCACGACGTCGCTTGCGGTAAGGCGGCAGATGGCGATATCGGGAACCGTTTCCAGCACCTTCATTGCGTCCTTGAGCCCGCAGACCTTGTCCGACGGCAGGTCGATCTGCGTGATGTCGCCCGTGATGATGATCTTCGAGCCGAAGCCGAGACGCGTCAGGAACATCTTCATCTGCTCGCGCGTGGTGTTCTGCGCCTCGTCGAGGATGATGAAGCTGTCGTCCAGCGTCCTGCCGCGCATATACGCGAGCGGCGCGACCTCGATGTTGCCGCGTTCCATATACTTGTTGTAGGAATCCGCGCCGAGCATCTCAAACAGCGCGTCGTAGAGCGGGCGCAGATACGGGTCGACCTTGTTCTGCAGATCGCCCGGAAGAAAGCCGAGCCGTTCGCCCGCCTCGACGGCAGGCCGCGTCAGGATGATGCGGTTGACCTCCTTCGCGCGGAACGCCGCCACCGCCGACGCGACGGCGAGATACGTCTTGCCCGTGCCCGCGGGACCGACGCCGATGGTCACGGTGTTTTTGCGGATCGCCTTGATATACTTCTGCTGACCGAGCGTCTTTGCCTTGACGGGCTTGCCCTTCGCCGTAATGCAGACGACGTCCTTGGCGATCTCGCCGACCTTGTCATCCTCGCCGGCGTTGACAAGCTCGATCAGATAGCGCACCTTCTGCTCGTCGATCGTCTCGCCTTTTCCCGCGAGCACCAAAAGCGCCTCCATGGCGCGGGCGCCCTTGTCGGCGTCCAGCGCGTCGCCGACGACCTTCAGCTCCGTGCCGCGGTTCGTCACCGTCACGTGAAACGCCTCTTCGATCCGCTTGACGTTTTCGTCGAACGAGCCGAAGATGTCGATCATTTGTTCCATTCGTTCCGCATTGATGATGCGTTCAGTCATTTGTTTCATCACCCTTGAATCGTACTGCGCGCACGGGACGCGCGATCATTTCCTCACATTCCAGCTTTTCGAGCAGCGTATAAACGCCGTCCGACTCGCCGTCGGTCATGCTTGCGGAGAGGATCTTTCCCGCGATCATCTCCGAAATGACGCCGCGCTCGACCGTCTCGCGCAAAAGCGCGGCGGCGTCTTCGGCGGTCGTTTCCGTCACGGACGGCGTAAATTCACGGTACGTTTCGACGATCAGCGACACAGGCAGCGTCAGACCGCCCGGCAGCGTCAGCGTCTTCGTCTCCGTCATTTTATCACAAGTCGCGCCGGAAAATCCACTGCCAAATGAGATTTTCATTCTATTTTTGCCGATCTGCAGAAAAACCGTGTGCCGGACGCGCCCTGTCGGCGCTTTTCGCAGATACGTTTTCGGCGTGACGGCGCCGATCTCACGCCACGTCCGCGCGAACACCTCGCCGTCCGCGCAGCAGACGCGAAACTTGTTTCCGAGATCAATGACGCCGCTGATCAGCAGTTCACCGGGAAGTACGGTCTTCCCTTTTTCCACCGCCGCGCTGCCCTCCAGCACGGAGATATCCGTGATGAGACCGCCGCGGATCGCGACCATGTTCCGCATCGCGTCACGCGGCGCACCGAGCGGCTTCGGCTCTTTTTCGCGCACGGTCACGACCGCCGACGCGCCGTTCTGTGTGACGGTCAGCCAAAGCAGTTCCGGAATATCGTTCAGCACGCGGTAGCGGATCATCTGCGGCTTGACGCTCGGTCCGTAGACGCCGACCGTGACGCCGGCTTCGCGCACGGCGCGGAGGATCTTCTCGGTCGGCACGGTCACATTTCCCTCGACGCGCAGAAACCAGATGCGATTCGGCACCAAAAGCGCGCAGACGATCGCAAGCGCCGTAAAAGCAAGCAGCACCGGTCTGCGCAGAAGTCCGTGATAACGGCTGCGAACGCCGTGAGAAGCGACCGCTTCCGCGTCGCACATGGCGCGCTGCGCGGCGTTTTTCGCGGCGGCGGCGTCGCGGGAATAGACGTTCACTTCCAACGTAAAGGGATCGACGAACTCCGTTCCCCAGAACGGGATGCGCTCCGCCGTCAGGCGGTTCAGACACCACTGCGGCGAGCCGCCCGTCACACGAAGCCGAACGTAGCCGCGCAGAAGATCGGTCAGTTTTCTCATCCCGGTACGCCACGCTCCATGCGGACGCCGTCGATCTCACCGCGGATCACGATGCGCGAGCGCTTCATCAGCACGATCCGCAGCGCGTTGCCGAATATTGCGATCGCGCCGTCGCGCACCCCGACCGAGACCTCCGTATCGGAAAACGCGAGAAGCCCCTCGTGAAAGTCGATCGCCGCTTCGCGCATGCCGGAGAGCGTCACGATCGGCTCCAGCGCCGTTGCCTCCGTCGGGATGTCAAGCCCGGACTGTACCGAGATCAGCACATCGCGCGGATCTTTCATCGTCCTCACCTCTGGGAAAGCATATGCCGGACAGGCAACGGAGTTTCCCGCGCGGCATATATTCTCACGAGGTGGAAAACGTGAAGAAAAAACTGCCGATCCTGCTCGGCGGCGCGGCGCTGCTGGCTTTTTTCATTCTGTTGCCGGACACGGCGCGCAGCGCGGTGGAAAGCGGGCTTTCCGTCTGCGGAAAAGTCCTGATCCCGTCGCTGTTTCCCTATTTTGCGGTATCGGAGCTGCTGATCGTCTCCGGCGCGGCGCAAGCCGCCGCAAAGCGGCTCGGAAGACGCATCTCCGGTATCTTTCATCTGCCGCCCGTCGTTTCGGTCGCGTGGACGCTGGGACTGCTCGGCGGCTATCCTGTCGGTGCAAAGATGATCGGCGAACTCTGTCGGGAGGGGCAGCTGACAAAGCGGGACGCAGAAGCGGCGCTGCCGCTTTGCAGCAATGCCGGTCCGGCGCTGTTTTTCGGGATGATCGGCGGCACGCTGCTCGGCAACAGCGCCGCAGGCGCCGTACTATTCGCGATCCATGTCGCATCGTCCGTGATCGTCGGTCTGATCATACGCCCGAAACGCGCTTCGGCTGAAGAGAAACGTATGCCGTGTCTGCCGGAACGAAGTTTCTCCGAAGCGTTGACGGACTCGGTCAAAAACGCGGCAAACGCCATGTTTAACGTCTGCGCGTTCGTCGTGTTCTTTTCCGTGATCGCCGCGGCGGCCGGCGAAGTGCTGAAGGGCGTGCCCACCGCGGCGCTGCTGATACGATGCACGGCGGAGCTGACGGGCGGCGCCGTCGCACTGGCGGGATCGGCGCTGCCGTGGGCGGTGAAATTCCCGCTGCTTGCGGCGCTTGCCGCCTGGGGCGGCTTGAGCGTACATCTGCAGAGCATGGCGCTGCTGCGCGGGTGCGATCTGAAAATGAAAAAGTATTTCACGGGGAAAGCGCTGCACGCCGCCGTTTCCGCCGCGCTCGCGCTGCCCGTCGCGCCCCTGCTGCAAAGCGTGCAGTCAGCCGCCGCGATCCCGAGCCGGTTTGCGCCGCTCAGTCCGCTGCCGTGGCTCGGGCTGTCGGTCGGTATTGTTTTCCTGATCTTCCTGCAAATACCCACTGGAAATTCCGGACGAAATGTTGTATAATGGTGGCACCGGGAGGGATCGGTATGCTGTTTCGCAAGAAAATGGAACGTTTCTGCGCCTATTGCGCGTTCGCCGGAAAAATCGACGATGAGAGCGTCATCTGCAAAAAATGCGGCGTCGTGCCATCGACGCATCACTGCCGACGCTTCCGCTATGATCCGCTCAAGCGTGTCCCGCCGCAGGCAGTCACGGAAAACGGCGAGGCGTACCGGGACGCGGATTTCACGCTCTGACGTCGCAGCGCCGCCGTAAAGGCGGCGCTTTTTACTGCGTGACTGTCAAAAACGGCACAAGCTTTTCGCACTTCGATTCGCCGATGCCCTTGACGTTGCGGATCTCCCAGACGGACTGAAACGGTCCGTTCTCCTCGCGGTAGCGCACGATATCCGAGGCGATCTTTTCGCCGATCCCCGGCAGCTGCGAAAGCTCTTCCGCCGTCGCCGTATTCAGATCGATCGGCTCGGCGTCATCCGCGGGCACGACGGCTTCGGTATCGGCGGCGCTGCGGTTCGGCACGGCGATCAGACCGCCGCCGAACCATCTGCCGACAAAGAAGCCGAGCAGAAAGACGACGATCGCCGCCGCAGCGATCAGCGCGGGAAACGGGATCTTCTTGAGCAACATAAACACCTCACATTGACACAGGCGCAAATTCTGCTATAATTCTACTGTCACGATTGTATCACGCCGAGACGGTACGGTAAAGAGGCCAGCTATGAAAAAAACACGAATTCTCCCGATCCTGCTGCTGATCGCGCTTTTGCTCACGCATGTATCCGCGCTGGAGGCGCCGACGCCGAACGCTGCGGCGGCGCTGCTCATTGAGCGCAACACGGGCGAAACGCTGATGGAGTACAACGCCGACGAGAAGATCTATCCCGCCAGCATGACGAAGATCATGACCTGCCTGCTGACGCTGGAAACTCTGCATCTTTCCGACGTCGTCACCGTGTCGGAAACGGCGCTTGCCGACCTGGATGAAAGCGGCAGCACCGCCGATCTGCAGCCGGGCGAGCAGCTGACCGTGGAGCAGCTTTTATACTGCATGATGCTCTCATCCGCGAATGAGGCGTGCAACGTCGCGGCAGAGGCGGTCAGCGGCGACGTCGCGTCCTTCATCGGCGCCATGAACAGACGCGCGGAGGAACTCGGCTGTGAAAACACGCATTTTGCCAACACGCACGGTCTGCACGACGAGGCGCATTTCTCGACCGCGCGCGATCTGTCGCTCATCACGCTGGAGGCGCTGAAAAACCGCGAATTCCGGAAGATCGTCGGCACGTCTCACTACACCGTTCCCGCGACGAATCTGACGGCGGAGCGCCATCTGACGACCACGAACCGCCTGATCATCAAGGCGGACAATAACATCTACTACGACAAGCGCGTTACCGGCGTCAAGACCGGCTACACCTCGCCCGCGGGGCGCTGCTTGATCGCCACGGCGGAGGACGGTCCGCTGTCGCTGCTGAGCGTCGTGTGCGGCTGCGACACCACGATCCTGCCTTCGGGCGATCTGCAGTTCGAGAGTTTTCCGGAGACGGAAAAACTGCTGGACTGGGGATTTTCCTCGTACACCTACGCGACCGTTCTGACAAGTCTGTACCCCGTTGCGGAGATCCCCGTCTCCCGCTCCGCAGGCTCGAATTTCGTGTCGTTAGCGCCGAAAAACGAGATCACTTCCCTGCTGCCTATCGACTATGACGCCGAGAAGATCGAACTGAAGACCGAACTGATCAGCGAGAGCGGCGTCAGCGCGCCGGTAAACGCCGGCGACGAACTGGGCACCGTGACGGTCTTCTACCGCGGAAAGGAACTCGGCTCCGCGCCGCTGGTCGCCATCGCGGGCGTGGAACGCGCCACGCTGATCACATACCTCAGTCCGTCTCGCAGCGGCGCGCAGGGCTGGTTCCGCACCGTGATGCTGATCTTAGTGGTGGCGGCGATGATCGTGATCATCGTGTTGCTGATCGTCCGATCCAAAAAGCGCAGAGATAAGAAAAAGGCGGCGCGGCAAATGCCGGAAAAGAAAGAAGACGCCCCCGACTGGTTCCGCAAGGAGTGACGGCATGGACTGGAACGAACTGAAGCAGAAATGCCTTGCCTGCCGCGCCTGCGCGCTGTGCGAAACGCGGCACAACGTCGTGTTCGGCATCGGACCGGAGACCGCAAAGGTCATGCTGATCGGCGAAGGTCCCGGCGAGCAGGAGGATCTGCGCGGCGAGCCGTTCGTCGGCGCGGCGGGACAGCTGCTGGACAGGATGCTGTCGATCGTCGATCTCAGCCGCAGAAACTGCTATATCGCCAACATCGTCAAGTGCCGTCCGCCGCACAACCGCGATCCCCTGCTTATCGAGCAGGACGCGTGCTATCCGTGGCTGTCGGAGCAGATCCGGCTGATCGATCCGAAGATCGTCATCTGTCTGGGCAGGATCGCCGCGATGAAGCTGATCCGCGAGGATTTCAGGATCACGCGCGAGCACGGGACGTGGTTCGAGAAGGACGGTGTGCAGTACACGGCGATCTATCATCCGTCCGCGCTGCTGCGCGATCCCGCGCGGCGTCCCGAGACGTTCCGCGATCTTTTGCAGATCCGTGAGCGCATCCGCGAGCTTGCGCCGGAGACTTACGCAGAATAAAAACAGACGCTTCTCATTGAGAAGCGTCTGTTTTTTACAGAATTATCGGATGCTGAACGAACCGATGCCGGGGATCGAGAAGATCTGCTGCTGCTGTTG
>JAFSXP010000187.1 GCA_017443965.1 Oscillospiraceae bacterium | reverse complement strand
TTCAAAAAGTTTTCCGCCTTCGGCATCTCGCGCAGACCGAGCAGCCGCGCGCAGTGCAGACACGCGCCGAAGACCGGCGGAAACGGCGGGATCTCGATCTTCAGCCCGGGCGGGAGCTGCGACAAGACCATCTCGCGGAATCGCTTGTTTTTCGTCAGCATACTGCCCGAGAAGACGACGGTCTTCACGCCGGGCGACTGTTCCACCAGCGCGCCGATCAGCTTTGCCAGATGCGCGCTGTTTTGCCGCAGGATGCCCAGCGCGACGGCGTCGCTCTGATCCGCCGCCTCGCTGACGAGCGGGGCGAACGACGCGATATAGGAGATGTCGCCCTGATAGAGCTCCTGGATATGGTCCCACACTCTGCCGCCGAGCTTTTCCTCCACCAGCGCGGTCAGCAGCGTTGGCTCGCCCAGCCCGTCGCGGTCGCGCAGCGCCGCCTTGATCGCGTCGCGGCCGACGTCGTAGCCGCTGCCGGACAGCTCGAAGCGATACCCGGTCCCGCCGCGCCGCAGCACTTTGCCGTGGTCGTTCAGATACACCACGCTGCCTGTGCCGCTGATCGCGGCGATGCAGTGCTCCGGCGTGGAGGCGCAGGCGAGCACGTTCAGGATATCGCTGCCGCAGAACACCTGTGTAAAGGAAAACGCCTTACGCAGCGCCGAAAGCAGCATGTCCGCGTGATTTCCGGACGCAAGACCGGCGCCGCCGAACCAGATGCCGAGCACCCGCAGATTCTCCGGGCACAGCAGCCGGATACCGCGCAGCGCAATCCGGATGGTCTTCTCGATCCCGCAGACGTTCGGGTTTGCGCCGTCCAGCACCGTGCGGCTGAGCAGATTGCCGTCTGTATCGACCAGCACGAATTCCGTCTTCGAGCCGCCCGCGTCGACGCCGATGATCCCCTCGGTCTCCGGCGAGCGGTTCAGCACCAGCGTGTCCAGCGAAACGCCCAGCAACTCCGACAGCTCTGCAAGGTGCTGGATGTCGGGCACGGCGCAGCCGCATTCCCAGCGGGAGACGCTCTGCGGCGTCACCAGAAGCCGCTCCGCAAGCTCCGCCTGCGTCAGTCCGCGCGCGACGCGGCAGCGCTTCAGCGTTTCGGCAAACGTATGCGCTTCAAACATACCTGTCACCACCTGTCACAAACAGCATACCGCATGACGACGCGGAAATCAACAAACCGTTGGTTTCTGCGCTGAAATGAATACACGCAGCGGTTGATATTTCGGCAGACTGCCGCGCGTTTGTGCATTTTCACGCAAAACGAAAGTATAATCTTTCGGAAATTCTACTTGCTTTTGCATAAATATGTGATATAATAGAAACGATATACATGAAATATGCATACAACGGAGAGATTATACATGAATAAAGCATATTTGGTACTCGGAAACGGTATGGTATTCGCCGGGCGGCGCATCGGCGCGGCGGGGGACAGCATCGGCGAGCTGGTGTTCACCACCGGCATGGTCGGCTATCTCGAAACGCTGACCGATCCCAGCTACGCCGGGCAGATCATCATGCAGACGTTTCCGCTGATCGGCAACTACGGCGTGATCGAGCCGGATTTCGAGGGCAAATGCTGCGCGAAGGGCTACGTCGTGCGCGAACTGTGCGACGCGCCGTCGAACTTCCGCAGCGAATACGCGCTGGATGAAATGCTGAAAAAGAACGGCATCCCCGGCATCTGCGGCGTGGACACCCGCGCGATCACGCGCATTATCCGCGAGGAGGGCGTGATGAACGCCGCCATCTGCGACAGCGTGCCGGACGATCTGACCGCGATCCAAAACTATCTCGTCACGGGCGTGGTTGCGGAGGTCAGTTGCAAAGAGAAGACCGAATACCCCGCGCAGGGGGAAGAGAAGCGCCACGTTGTACTGATCGACTACGGCGCGAAGCGCAACATCATCCGCTGCCTGCAAAAGCGCGGCTGCCGCGTGACGGTCGTGCCGCACGACACGCCCGCTGAGGAGATCATGCAGATCTCGCCCGACGGGCTGATGCTGTCGAACGGACCGGGCGATCCTGCGGAGAACACGTTCGAGATCGCGCAGATCGCGAAGCTTGTCGGCAAGCTGCCGATCTTCGGCATCTGCCTCGGGCATCAGCTGACAGCGCTCGCTATGGGCGGCGAGACGATGAAGCTCAAATACGGACACCGCGGCGCCAATCAGCCGGTGAAGCACCCGGAAAGCGCGCGGACGTTTATCACCAGCCAGAATCACGGCTACGCCGTGGTGAATGAGAGCATGCGCGGCATTGCGGACGTCAGCTTCGTCAACGCCAACGACGGAAGCTGCGAGGGGCTGCGCTATCCCGGCAAAAACTGCGCCACCGTGCAGTTCCACCCCGAGGCGAGCAGCGGCCCGCACGACACGGAATTCCTGTTTGACGAGTTCCTCGCAAGGATGGGAGGCGGAAACGATGCCGAAGGATAAGAGTTTACATAAAGTTCTGGTCATCGGCTCCGGCCCCATCGTGATCGGGCAGGCGGCGGAGTTTGACTACGCCGGCGCGCAGGCGTGCCGCGTGCTGCGGCAGGAGGGCATCGAGACGGTGCTGGTCAACTCCAACCCCGCCACGATCATGACCGACAAGCACCTTGCCGACGCGATCTATCTTGAGCCGCTGACGGCACGGACCGTGCGCCGCATCCTCGAAAAGGAGCGTCCGGACGGGCTGCTTGCAGGGCTTGGCGGGCAGACGGGTCTGACCATCGCCATGCAGCTTTCGCGCGACGGGACGCTGGAAAAGCTCGGCGTGCGGCTGCTCGGCTCCGATATAAACGCCATCGAAAAGGCGGAGAACCGCGAGCTGTTCCGCGACACGCTGAAAGCCATCGGGCAGCCCACCGTGCCGTCGGACATCGCAAACGACGTGGAGACGGCGTGCCGGGTGGCGGAGAAGATCGGCTATCCCGTCATCGTGCGTCCGGCGGTCACGCTGGGCGGCACGGGCGGCGGCATCGCGCAGACGGAGGCGGAGCTTCGCACCATTGCCAAGACCGGTCTCGATCTTTCGCCCATCACGCAGATCTTGGTGGAAAAGTGCATCTCCGGCTGGAAGGAGATCGAGTTTGAGACCATGCGCGACAGCGCGGGCAACGTCATCGCGGTCTGCTCGATGGAGAACGTCGACCCCGTCGGCGTCCACACGGGCGACTCCATCGTGGTCGCGCCGGCGCTGACGCTTTCGGACAAGGAATACCAGATGCTGCGCTCTGCGTCGCTGGACATCATCACGGCGATCGGCATCGAGGGCGGCTGCAACTGCCAGTTTGCGCTCTCGCCCGACAGCTTCGACTATGCGGTGATTGAGGTCAATCCGCGCGTTTCGCGCTCTTCGGCGCTGGCGTCGAAGGCGACGGGCTACCCGATTGCGAAGATCTCCACCAAGATCG
>JAFSXP010000186.1 GCA_017443965.1 Oscillospiraceae bacterium | reverse complement strand
TATTCCGGATGGCATCTCCAAGGACACGCCGGGCATCCTGCAGCGCTTCGGCGAACTCGCACGCGAGTCGGTGACAAACGCGCTGGCAAAGCCCTACGAAGTCACGCAATCGAAGTTCACGACCGCACCGTAAAACACCCAAAACGGCACGCGGTGCTGAAAGCTCCGCGTGCCGATTTGCTCTGTTTATATCTTGTATTTTTCCTTGTACATCTCGAAGTTGCGCTTGAACGACGCGCTCTGATGCTCCTTGACGTTCTGCAGATAGGCGTGCGGGTCGTAGATGTTCGCACGGCTCTCCATGATCGCCACGCCGATGTTGGAGCAGTGGTCGGCGACACGCTCGTAGTTGGTCACAAGGTCGTTGAAGATGAAGCCCTGCGCCAGCGTGCATTCGCCGCGCTGCAGACGCTCGACGTGGTGCAGCTTCAGTTCGTCGCAGAGCTCGTCGATGCACTCCTCCAGCGGCTCGATGTGCACGGCGAGGTTCGGATCGTCCTCGATGAAGGCGTGGGTGGTCATATCCAGGATGTCCACCAGCGCCGCCGTCAGCACGTCCAGTTCGCGCAGCGCCTGCGGCGAGAATTTCACGTTCTTTTCGTGCATCTCGCGGGCGCTGTTGGCAATGTTAACGCCGGGGGCGCTGATGCGCTCGAAGTCGCTGATGGTGTGCAGATACTGCGTGACCTCCATGCTCTGCTGGCGCGTCATCCACTTGCCGGCAAGCTGCATCAGGTAGCTGCCGAGCTTGTCCTCGTAGCGGTCGATCGCGTTTTCCAGCGCCTCCACCTTGGCGTAATTCTCGTCGGAGTAGAAGCCCACCAGACCGAACGCCATCTGGATGTTCAGTTCCGCCTTCTCTGCCATCGAATGGATGGTCAGACGGCTCTGCTCCAGCGCCAGCGCCGGATGCTCCAGAAAGCGCTCTTCCAGACGGTCGATGTCCGCCGCCATCTCCAGATCCTCCGGCTTGTCGGGGATCAGGCGGCAGACCACGCGATCGAGCAGCCCGATGGCGGGCGCAAGCAGTACCAGGTACGCCAAACGGAACAGCGAGTTGATCAGCGCGATCCAGACGGGATCGACGGTCATTTCCATGAAGCCGAAGTGCAAAAACGCGTTGAGCCCGTAGAAGATCACGCCCACGACCAGCGCGCCCAGCACGTTGATGATCAGGTACGTCCACGCGGTGCGTTTGCCGTTCGTGTTCGCGCCCAGCGCCGACAGCAGCACGGGCACCGCGGCGCCGATGCCGATGCCGAGGATGATCGGAAACGCCACGTCGAATTCGATGGCGCCGGTCAGCGACAGCGCCTGCAGAATACCGATGGCGGCGGAGGCGCTTTGCAGCACGGCGGCAAGCAACGTGCCGATCAGCACGCCGAGCAGCGGATGCGAGAGTTCTAAGATCGCGTTGATGAAGACCGGGCTGTCGCGCAGCGGCGAGACGGCGGCGGACATGGTCTGCATGCCGAACATCAGCACGGCGAAGCCGAGCAGGATGCTGCCGATCTGCTTGGACTGCCGCTTCTTGGAAAACAGCAGCAACAGCGCGCCGCTGACGGCGACGACCGAGGACAGCGTGGCGGTGTTGAGAAGCGACGCGACGCCGCCGCCCGCGCCCAGCGTGGAAAGGCACAGCAGCCAGCCGGTGACGCTGGTGCCGAAGCACGCGCCCAGCACGATGGCGATCGCCTGCCGGAAATTGATCATGCGGGAGTTGGCAAAGCCGACGACCATGACGGACGTCGCCGACGACGACTGGATCACCGCCGTGACGCCCGCGCCGAGCAAAAGCCCGCGCAGCGGCGTGTTGCTGAGGCGGTACAAAATGACCTCCAGTTTGTTGCCCGCGATGCCCTTCAGCCCGTCGCCCATCAGCGTCATGCCGAACAGAAACAGCGCGACGCCGCCGAGCAGAGAGAGAATACTGGCAATATCCATAGCGATCTCCTTTCCGAGATCCGAATTTCCACAGCTTCATCTTAACAGAAAAATCCAAGGGACGCAAGATGTCATTCCGCCGACTTTCGCCGCCGCGGCGGAACCGTTTTCGGGATTTTGCATAATATGGAATGACCAGCGGCGACGCTGCAAAACGAAACAGGAGGTCTCTTTATGTCGAATTCTTCCGGGATCTGCGCCTTCGGGAGCAACTGGTGGTGGATCATCATCCTGGTGATCGTTCTGCTGCTGTGGGGCAACAACGGCGCCTACGAGGACGACGGCTGCGGCTGCGGCCGCTGACACAAAAAAACTCCCGTCCAAAAGACGGGAGTTTTTGTATGGAATTACAGCTCCTTCTTCGCGGTCTCCACCAGCGCGCCGAACGCGGCGGCGTCGTGGATCGCCATCTCGGAGAGG
>JAFSXP010000185.1 GCA_017443965.1 Oscillospiraceae bacterium | reverse complement strand
GTCTGCAAGCTCTATCGTACGCTCCGCCCCGACGAGCTTGTGACGACTCACGGAGCGTCCGGCGCGAACCATCATGTGTTCTACTCGCTCGTTGAGCCGGGCGACCGTGTGATCAGCATCATGCCGACCTATCAGCAGCTTACCTCCATCCCCGAAGGTTACGAAGCGGATTTGAAAGTTATGCAGCTTACGCCGGAAAACGGCTATCTTCCCGATCTGGACGAGCTGCGCGCCCTTGCCGTGTCGGGAACAAAGCTGATCTGCATCAACAATCCCAACAACCCGACCGGCGCGCTGATGGGCGGAGAACTGCTGCGCGCGATCGTGGAGATCGCGAAGAGCGTGGACGCCTATATTCTCTGCGACGAGGTCTATCGCCATCTGACGCAGGAGGACGTGTGGTGCGAGTCCATCGTTGATCTTTACGATAAGGGCATCTCGGTCAGCAGCATGTCCAAGGTGTTTTCTCTTGCTGGTTTGCGGCTGGGCTGGATCGCCGCACACGATAAGGCGCTGATGAAAGCGCTCCTGTCGCACCGCGACTACAACCACATCAGCTGCGGCATGTTCGATGAGGCACTTGCCGCCGTCGCATTAAAGCATAGCGACGCGCTGCTTTCGCGCAATCGCGGCATCGTGCGCGAGAACCTTGCGATTCTCGACGCGTGGGTGCAGAGCGAGCCGCGCATCCGCTATCATAAACCGCAAGCAGGGACGACGGCGCTGGTCTACTACGATTACGATATCCCGTCCTTTGCGTTCTGTGAGCGGATGTACCACGAGACGGGCGCGTTCGTGACGCCGGGCGACTGCTTTGAGCAGCCCTACAGTATGCGCATCGGCTATGCCAGCGATACGGAGACCCTGAAAGCGGGGCTTGGCGCGATCAGCGCATTTCTTCGGACTTTGGAGGCGGAACAAAAATGATCAATTTGTCAGACCGCGTTGGCACGTTCACCGATTCCGTGATCCGCCGCATGACGCGCATCAGCGACGCGCACGGCGCGATCAATCTTTCTCAGGGCTTCCCCGACTTTGATCCGCCGCGCGAGCTGATGGACGCGCTGGCAAAGATCGCCTATGACGGCCCGCATCAATATTCCGTCACCTACGGCGCGCCGAGTCTGCGCGAGGCTCTGGCGGCAAAGCACGGCAAAGCCATCGGGCGTGTGGTGGACACCGAGAATGAGATCATCGTCACCTGCGGCGGCACCGAGGCGATGATGTGCGCGATGATGACGATCTGCAACCCCGGCGATAAGGTCATCGTATTTTCGCCGTTCTATGAGAACTACGGCGCGGACGCCATTCTCTCCGGCGCGGAGCCGATCTACGTCCCGCTGGCGCCTCCCGCTTACGACTTCGATTTGTCGCTGGTGGAGCAGGGCTTTCAAGCAGGCGCGAAAGCAATCATCATCTGCAATCCGTCGAATCCCTGCGGCAAGGTGTTTAGCCGTGAGGAACTGTCCGCCATCGGCACGCTCTGTCTCAAATACGACGCCTTTGCCGTGACCGACGAGGTCTACGAGCACATGGTCTATGCGCCTTGCGTCCATACGCACATGGCGGGTCTGCCAGGTATGTACGACCATACGATCACTTGCAGTTCGCTGTCTAAGACTTTCTCGATCACCGGCTGGCGGCTCGGATATCTGATTGGACCGGAGTACGTCATCGAGGCGGCGAAAAAAGTGCATGACTTTCTGACGGTCGGCGCGCCCGCGCCGCTGCAAGAGGCCGCAACCGTAGGTTTGCGTTTCCCCGACAGCTACTATGATGAGGTCAAGGCGCTCTATACCCGCAAGCGCGATTATTTCTGCGCAGGGCTTGACCGCATCGGACTCAAGCACAACGTCCCGCAGGGCACGTACTTCGTGATGATCGACATCTCTGACTTCCTCGCGCTGCCGCAGTTTCAAGGATGGACGGACCTGGCGTTCTGCGAATGGCTGATCAAAGAGATCGGCGTTGCCGCTGTTCCCGGCTCCAGCTTCTTCCGTGAGCCGGTGAACCACCTGATCCGTATGCATTTCGCGCGGCAGGAGACGGTACTGGACGAGGTGATTGAGCGATTGTCGAAGCTGCGTGAGCTGCTGGAACGCTAAGGCCATCTACAGCTTTGAACGAGCGGAACTTTTTGCCTCCTGCTTTCGTCTATCTACATAACGAAAGATGTGAGGAGATGGGCCAATGAAGAAGACAATCTGTACAATAGCAGCGGTTACGATTCTGCTTTCTGGCTGTACCGCGCGGCGTGGTGCATATGGGGAATCAGCCATGAGCGAGGAACTGCCTATTGAGCCTCTGACGCTCCAAACTGAGGAAGGCGTACCGGTCAATGAAGTCGGCTTTCGCGCCGGCGAAGACTATCTATACGTTGACTTGCCGGAGGATTGGGCTTACAGCCGGGTGGATTCAAACTATGGAGACCAGCCCAATGTACCCGAAGGATGCTGCGGCCTGACGCTCTATCGGATAGGGGGAGGCGGCGGAACCATGACGCTGCTGCATTATCCCTACCGCTTCGGCGTCTGCGGTACCGGCCTGGAGGAGAAAACCATGACGCGCAGAGATGGATGCACCGCGAACATCGGATACTATGACGGCAACCTGAATTGGTTCTTTGTCGCGTTCCGAGACTCGTCGGATTACTATGCCGCTGAAAATCACGGATTGAGCGGCGCGGATGCGGAAG
>JAFSXP010000184.1 GCA_017443965.1 Oscillospiraceae bacterium | reverse complement strand
GTTTTCCGCCAGCTTCTTGCCGCGCTTTTTCTGCTCGCCGCTGACGAAGGGGTAGACCTTCTTGATGTCCTTCAGTAAAACTCTTGACATATACGTTCGACTTTGACACGACTGCCTCCGCAATACCGTGCCTCCCGACCGCGCGGAAAAATGTCGCGATCGGATTACGGCATGTCTCCACAATGCCGCACCGCAAGTCCGCGGTATGGTATCCTCCTTTTTGTTCGCCGCCGCTTGCTATTTAGTGGAGTAGACAAACGGTGACAAGATTCCTAGTTAATTTTATCATAAAAATATTGCGTTCTCAAGCAAAAATCCTGCGGCAAAGTTCGTCATAACGTATAAAAATTGCCGTCTAAAATTGTGGAAACAGCCAAGCGCGCCGCGCCGGGAAAGCGATTTACTTTTGCCTGCGAATGGGCTAAAATGGAAAAAACGGGCAAAGGAGATGCTTGTATGATTACGAAAAAACCCTACGGCAGGATGCCGGACGGCAGTCCGGTCACGGCGTACACGCTTGAGAACGCCTCAGGCGCGTCTGCGACCGTGCTGGATCTGGGCGCGACGATGGTCTCTCTTTACGTGCCGGACCGCGACGGCAAGCTGACGGACGTCCTGCTGGGCTATGACTCGGCGGAGGGGTATCTGGAGGGCGGCGAGTACATCGGCGCCACGGTCGGTCGCTTTGCCGGACGGATCGCCTACGCGAAATTCCCGCTGGACGGGAAGGAGTACCGGCTGACCGTCAACGACGGCGAGCACAGCCTGCACGGCGGCGGCACGATGTCGTTCAGCCTGTGGGACGTGAAGGAGGACGGTGAGAACGCGCTGATTCTGACCTATGTTTCGCCGGAGGGCGAAAACGGCTATCCCGGCACGCTGACGGTCAATCTGCGGCTGTCTTTTGACGACAAAAACGAGCTCAAATTCGACTATACCGCTACGTCGGACAAGCCGACGATCTGCAATCTGACCAACCACGCCTACTATAATCTCGGCGGTCTGCGGCGCGACGTGCTGGGTCACGAGCTGTGGCTCAATTCCGAGATCTATTCCGCCACGGACCGCGATCTCATCCCGATCGCGGATGAGCCGGTGGAAGGCACGCCCTACGATTTCCGCACGCCGAGGAAAATCGGCAAGGCGATCTACGACAACAACTTCATGCTGCGCGGAGGAAGCGGCGCGCAGGCGACGGTCTACGATCCGGATACCGGCATTTTTATGGAGATGTTCACCGACGCGCCGGCGGTCGTCGTTTACACCTCCGTGATGCTGCCCGATCAGGCGGACAAGGGCGGCAAGCGCCATAGCGTGGGCGCGGGCATCTGTTTAGAGACGGAGGTCCCGCCGAACGCGCCGAACTGTGAGCGATACAAGGACTATCCGTATATCATCCGTCCCGGGCAGACGTGGAAGACGTGGACGACCTATCGCTTCTCGGTCAGATGAAAAACACCACGCTCTGCTATATCGAACGGGACGGCGCGTACCTGATGCTCCACCGCACCAAAAAGGAAAACGACCTCAACGAGGGCAAGTGGATCGGCGTCGGCGGCAAGTTCGAGGAAGGGGAGAGCCCCGAGGAGTGCCTCTTGCGCGAGGTGCGCGAGGAGACGGGACTGACGCTGACCGACTACCGCCTGCGCGGGATCGTCACGTTCGTATCGGCGCGGTGGGAGACGGAGTATATGTATCTCTACACCGCGCAGGGCTTTGAAGGCACGCCCGGCGACTGCGA
Source organism: Oscillospiraceae bacterium (assembly GCA_017443965.1). Taxonomy (GTDB): domain Bacteria; phylum Bacillota; class Clostridia; order Oscillospirales; family Oscillospiraceae; genus RGIG3566. The sequence continues at coordinate 16,124 of JAFSXP010000184.1, read as the reverse complement.
CGAGGGCGTGCTGCGCTGGGTGCCGAAAAGCGATGTGCCGACTCTTCCCCTGTGGGAGGGCGACCGCATCTTCCTGCGCCTTTTGGCGGAGGACGCGCCGTTCTTCTCGCTCAAGCTCGTCTATGACGAAAACGACGTGCTGACCGCCGCCGTGCTGGACGGCAGGGAAATATCCTGACACAAGACCCGACAGTCTGCGCTGTCGGGTCTTATACCAAATGCACAAATTTTAGAAAACGGACACTTTTTTATAACGATCGTGTCCGATTTGCGATGGATTTGCGACGCGTGGCGGCATTATACTGCTTCCATAAAAAACGAGGAGGGGACGCACGATGAAACACGGTGCGATCTATGTGCCGGACGGCACGGCGGAGGCGGCGGCGCTGCGGCGCACGACCGATCTCTGCATCACCGCCCATCAGGACGCCGGGGAGCTGTGGGCGTACGGGCCGATCGCCGCGTGCTACGCCAAGCTGGACCGCTGGTTTTCCGCGGTCACGGTGACGGACGGCGCGGGCAGCCCGCGCACGGGCGACTACGGCAGCTATACGGACGAGCAGATGAAGGCAGTCCGCGAGCAGGAGCAGAACAGCGCGGCGCTGCTCGGCGGCTACGGCTTTATGGCGCAGCTCAAGTATTCCAGCGCCGAGGTGAAAAAGACCGCCTGCGGCGACGTGACGGCGGATATCCGCGAGCTGCTGCTCGCGGCGAGACCGGAGACCGTCTATACGCACAATCTGGCGGACAAGCACGACACGCACGTGGCGGTCGCACTGCGGACGATCGCGGCGCTGCGCTCGCTGCCGATTGACGCCCGTCCGAAAAAGGTCTACGGGCTGGAGGGCTGGCGCGATCTGGACTGGATGTGCGACGGGGACAAGGTCTGCTTCGACACCGCGCCGCGTCCGCATCTGTCGGCGGCGCTGCTGGGCGTCTTCGATTCGCAGATCGCGGGCGGCAAGCGCTACGACAGCGCGGCGATGGGCAGACGGCTCGCCAACGCGACGTTCTTCGCGAGCCACGCGACCGACGCATACACCTCCGTGTCCTACGGCATGGACCTTACGGAGCTGGCATTTTCGGATGAGGACCCCGCCGCGTTTATCGCGGCGCAGATCGAGAGATTCAAAAAAGACGCGACGGACAGATTGGAGGCGCTGAAATGATCAAATTCGGAACGGGCGGCTGGCGCGCCGAGATCGGCAAGGACTTCTGCCAGGACAACATCCGCCGCGTGGCGTACGGCTTCGCGCAGTACATCCACGGACGCGGCGAGACGGCGAAGCCCGTCATGATCGGCTTCGACCGCCGCTTTTTGTCGGACTGCGCCGCCGAATGGATCGCGGAGGTGCTTTGCGCAAACGGCGTCAAGGTGCTGTTCCTGCACCGCAGCGCGCCGACGCCGCTGGTGATGCACACCGTGCAGCACCGCGATCTCTTCTACGGCATGGAGGTCACGGCGTCGCACAACCCGTCCACCTACAACGGCATCAAGATCATCGTCCGCGAGGGACGCGACGCGCCGCTGGAGGTCACGGAGGCGCTGGAGAAAGAGATCAATTCCATAGACGGCGAGATCCCCGTGCTGCCGTTTGCGCAGTGTGTGGAGCAGGGGCTTGTGCAGTACATCGAAAACCCGTTCAACGATTTTCTGGACAGCGTGCTGAACGTGCTGGACTACGACGCCATCCGCGCACGCGGACCGCGCATCCTGTTCGACACCATGCACGGCTCGGCGACGTATCCGCTGCTGGTGGTGCTGCACACCACGCGCTGCACGGTCGACCTGCTGCACGACAACAAGGACGCCTATTTCGGCGGCATGATGCCCGCGCCGGAGGAGAAGACGCTGACCGAGCTGAGCCGCAAGGTCGTGGCGGGCGGCTATGATCTGGGCATCGGCGTGGACGGAGACGGCGACCGCCTCGGCATCGTCGACGCGGACGGGCAGTACATCACCGCCAACGAGATTTTGGTGCTGCTTTACTACTATCTGCACGAATACAAGGGCTGGAAGGGACCGGTCGTCCGCAACCTTGCGACCACGCATATGCTGGACGCCGTCGCCGCCGACCTCGGCGAGCAGTGCTGCGAGGTGCCGGTCGGCTTCAAGTACATCTCCTCGAAGATCGACGAGGTGGACGCGGTGCTGGGCGGCGAATCGAGCGGCGGCCTGACCGTGCGCGGGCACATCCACGGCAAGGACTCGGTTTACGCCGCGTCGCTGTTTGTGGAGATGATCTGCAAGACCGGCAAGACGCCCACCGCGCTGATGGAGGAGCTTCGCGCGAAATACGGCAACTACGTGATGGTGGAGGATAACATCCGCTTCGATCCCGCGCAGAAAGAGGCGCTGAAAAAGACCATCATGGAAGACCGCGCGCTTCCGGACTTCGGACGCCCCTACGACAAGGTGTCGTACATGGACGGCTGCAAGACGTACTTCGCCGACGGCTCGTTCGTCGTCTGCCGCTTCAGCGGCACCGAGCCGCTGCTGCGCATCTTCGCCGAGAGCGGGACGCACGAAAAGGCGGCGGAGCTGATCGCCGCGTGGAAGCAATTCCTCAAACTCTGATATCATAAAAATGACCGTATCGGGTTTTCCCGATACGGTCATTTTTATCTGCTACCGATCCTTTCCCGCGTTGCCGTACCACTCCAGACACAGCATGGTCAGATCGTCGAACTGCGGCGCGTCGCCGACGAAGGCGTCCACATGGTGCTGCACGGCGTCCAGCACGCCGTGCGGATCGGCGTCGGTGCCGTCGTTCAGCGCGGTGACCATACGGTCCAGCGTGAACAGCTTGTCATTTGCGTCCGTCGCCTCGGGCACGCCGTCGGTGTAGAGGAACAGCTTGTCGCCCTCGCCCAGCACGATCTCCGTATCGCGGAAGGTCGCGCCCTCGATGGCGCCCATGATGGGACCGTGCTTCGTCTTGACCAGCTCAAAGCGCTGTCCCTTGCGCCCGACCGCGGGGTCCTCGTGCCCCGCGTTCGCAGCGAGGATGCGACCGGTCGGGATCTCCAGGATGCCGAACCACAGCGTCACGAACATATCCGCCTTGTTGTTCTGCAGCAGGCGTTCGTTGACGAACGTCAGCACCTCGCCGGGCGTGCCGCCCAGCAGCGCGCGTTCGTGCAGCAGGATCTTTGTGACCATCATGAACAGCGCCGCGGGCACGCCCTTGCCGGAGACGTCCGCCATCACCAGCGCGATGTGATCCTCATCCAGCAGGAAGAAGTCGTAGAAGTCGCCGCCGATCACCTTGGCAGGCGTCATCACGGCGAAGATGTCGAACTCCTTGCGGTCCGGGAACGGCGGGAAGATCGACGGCAGCTCGCCCTCCTGGATCTCTTTTGCGACCTGCAGCTCCGTGCCGATGCGTTCCTTCTCCGCGGTGACGGTCGTCAGATTGTCGATGTAGTGCAGCGTGTCGTGCTCCATCTTGTCGATGGATTCGGCAAGTGTCTTCACCTCGTAGGTGTTGCTGAGACCCGTCAGCGCGCCCTCCTCGCCGGCGCTGTTCTCCTTTGCAAAGCGGCTTGCCTCGTCTGCGATCCGCCGGATGGGACCGGTGACGTTCCGCCGCAGATAGATCGTCGCCACCGTGACGGAGATGACCATCAGCACAAGCGCCGTCAGGACGATCCACGTCAAAAAGCCCGTGCGTCCCGTTTGCAGTTCGGACATCGGACGCTGCACGCACAGGATCGCGCGGACCGTGCCGTCGGTCTTCCTGATCGGCACCAGCGCGGTGATGTGCGGCTCGTTGCCGGCGAGATTGCTCGTGCGCGTCACCACGGCACGCTCCAGCCCGTTTTCGTACATATCGCGGTAGATCTGGCGGTATTCCTCGTTCGTCGTCTCGCGGACGTAGCCGACCTTCCACGGCTTGAAGCCGCTCTGACTGTTGACGGTGTTGAAGACCGAGGCGAAACGGCCGTAGTCGGACGTGTCCACGTCGATGACGTAGAGCAGCGTGGCGTCCTGCTTGTTGCACAGCACCTGCATCCGCGACAGCGCGACCTGATAGTCGGCGTTGATGCCGCCGTTGGAGAGATAGCGGTCGATACTGCCGGCGTCGACCAGCGTGGCGGCGGAATCCGCCGTGCGGAACGCGGCGTCGGTGTACTCTTTCGTCAGCGAATTGGTGAAGCGCACGTAGCCGATGGTACTGACGATCAGATTGAAGACCAGAAGCAGGAGCACGACGGCGCGGACGGTCCGGTACGTCAGACCGGAGCGCAGCTGTTTCAGTCGTTTCATACGGTCACCTCGTCTGTTTTTCGCGGGTGTTTTTCTCATTATACCACGCCTTTTCCCGCCGTGTCAAAAAGAATTGCACAAATGCAGTTGCGCGCCGCGAAAAAATGTGCCATAATACAGATAACAGGTATCTGATACACAGACAGGAGGGCAAAGAATGCGGAAACTCAACCTGCGCCGCGTGCTTGCGGCGGCGCTGCTGCTGGCGCTGTGCCTGAGCGTTCTGCCGGTCGCGGCGCACGCGGAGGATCTCGGCTCGATCAAGATCATCAGCCTCGGCAACAGCTTTTCGGCGGATGCGCAGTACTATCTGTACAGCATCCTCAAGTCGATGGGCTATTCCGATATCAAGGTCGCCAACCTGTTCATCCCCGGATGTACGCTGGCGACGCATCTGACGCACGCGCGGACGAACGACGCGGCGTATCAGTTCATCGTTTCCAGCACCGAGTCCGGCGGTAAGAAGATCACCACGGACGACTATACCATCAAGGACGCGCTGGAAAGCGACAGCTGGGACTATTTCACCTTCCAGCAGGCGAGCACCTACAGTGGCAGACCGGATACCTACGACGATCTGCCGGAACTGCTCGGCTACGTCAAGGGCTGGGCGGGGGTGAGTTCGCCGAATATCCGCTACGCCTGGCACATGACGTGGGCGTACGCGCAGGACTACTCCAAAACGCTCTATACCACCTACTACGGCGGCAATCAGATGACAATGTACAACGCCATCGTCGACGCCGTGCAGACGAAGGTCGTCGAGAACGCCGCAGTTAACACGGATATCGTGAAGCTGATCCCCAACGGCACCGCGATCCAGAACGCACGCACATCCGGCCTCGGCGACAATCTGACGCGCGACGGCTATCATCTCGGCTATGAGGCGGGCAAGGGCGTGCCAGGCCGCTATATCGCCGCGCTCGGCTTTGCGCGTGTGCTGACCGGCAGGGAGATCCCGGCGGACGTGTACGCGCCGGACAATCTGGTCGGCGCCATGCAGGCGATCGCCGTCGAGTCGGTGAATAACGCCGTGGCGCATCCGTTCGAAGTGACGCAGTCCGTCTATCAGGGCGCTGTGAGCGAGACGTATGATACCGCGGAGGAGGCGTTCGCCGCGTGGGGGCTCAGCTTCGACGACTATGCCGAACTGCCGCTGATCTACGTCGATAATACCTGGTACAACGGCAAGACGTTTGCGACCGGCAGCCCGGGCGGCAGCAACCATCTGCTGTTCATCTCGGTGCATTACGACACGGAGTGGGGCATCACGCGCGACGCGCTGCCGGACGGCTCGATCCTCTTCCTTGCCGATGGGTACCTGTACCGTTCGGACTATACCGACGGCGTTGCAGATACCCGTCCGGACAAGGTCTCAAAGACGCTGACCGTGATCACGGACAGCTGGTGGAATGGGCACACCGTCCGCGGGTTCAATCTGAGTCGTGCGGATAAGGCGGAAATCTCCTCGCAGTATGCGCAGGCAAACGAGATCTTCCGCATTTTCGTCCCGAAGGAGACGCTGACGACTGCCGCAAGGATCGGCGAGACCGAGTACGCGACGGTCGCGGACGCGATTGCCGCGGCGGGCGCGGAGCCGACGACCGTGACGCTGTGCGCGGACCTGAAGGGGAGCGTCACCGTTCCCGCGGGGAAAAATATTACGATCGATCCGAACGGACACGCGATCCGCGGCACGATCCGGCAGGAGGCGGGCAGTACCTATAACGACGTCGACGCGCCCGACGGGCTGGACGCGACTGAGTTCGGCGGCAACACCTATTCGACCTTTGTGCCGGAGGAGACAATGGCGGTGCAGCAATCGCTGACGCTGAAAAGCGGCGTGAAGCTGAACGCCGCCGTGGATGATGCGGGGTATCTGCAATACTATGCGTACCTGCGCTGGACGGAAAGCGGCAATCCGGCGTCGGCGGTCGTCGAAGGCAGACGGCAGGATTCCAAAATCGTCTTCCCGCTGATCGAGAAAAAGGCAAAGAACATGGGCGACGAGCATCGTGTGACGATCCTCGGGATCGACGCCGGCGGCAACGCCCACCTTGCGCGCAGCACGACGCTGTCGATCCGCGATTACGCGCAGACGGTGCTGGAGGACTACATCGATTGGGATATTGAAGCGGATAACGCCTCGCGTCCGCATTTTTACGGCGCGAACCTCGGGCGGCTGATGACGGCGATGCTTTCCTACGGCGCCGCGTCGCAGCAGCGGTTCGGCTACGAGACGGATGATCTGGTAAACAGCGAACTGTCGGATAAGGCAAAAGCAAATCTTTCCGCGCACTTCGACGCTTCGGCGCTTGCTGCGGCGCGGCAGGAAACGCAGACGACCGTGACGGGCAACACGTCGCTTCTCTACGGCGCGAGCTGCATCCTCGGCGAGGATATTGCGATGCGGTTCTACTTCCGTCTGCCGGAAGATGCGCTGGATGATCTGACCGTGACAGTCTCCTACACGTCCTGCGCGGGGGAGAGCGTTGAGCAGACACTGACGGGCAGTGATCTGACGCCGTCCGGCGGGTATCGCTGCTGCACGGTGTCGTCGCTCAAGGCGGCGGACGTGTGCGTGCCGATCACGCTGACGCTGACACGCGGCGGTGAGACGCTGCTGACGGCGACGGACTCCGTTGCGAATTACACGGCGCGGGCGCAGCGGTACGGCGCGGAGGCGGCGGTCGCAGACGGCATGCTGATCTACGGTCTTGCCGCGCGGGAGTATTTCAAGCCTACTGATCTGCCGGCCGGGGAGGAGAACGAGACCACGGTGGTTCCCGGATAAAAAACAAAAATACACGCTGCACCGCCCAAGGGGGCGATGTAGCGTGTATTTTCTCTTCGGACAACAAATGCGGTTGCATGATTGGGGGAAATGTGCGATAATACAATTTAAGAGGTATCGCAATACTGGAACGGGAGGAAACGATATGCGAAAGAACAAGTCTCTGTGCCGCGTGATCGCGGCGGCGCTGATGCTGGTGCTGTGCCTGAGCGTTCTGCCGGTCGCGGCGCACGCGGAGGATCTCGGCTCGATCAAGATCATCAGCCTCGGCAACAGCTTTTCGGCGGACGCGCAGTACTATCTGTACAGCATCTTAAAATCGATGGGCTATACCGACATCAAGGTCGCCAATCTGTTCATCCCCGGCTGTACGCTGGCGACGCATCTGACGCACGCGCGGACGAATGACGCGGCGTATCAGTTTATCGTTTCCAGCACCGAGTCCGGCGGAAAGAAGATCACCACGGATAACTTTACCATCAAGGACGCCCTGGAGAGCGACAGCTGGGACTGGTTCACCTTTCAGCAGCTGAGCGCGAAATCCGGTCTGGCGGATACCTTCGGAGGACTGCCGGAGCTGGTCGGCATCGTCAAGGGCTGGGCGGCCAAAACCTCGCCGGACATTCAGTACGCGTGGCACATGACGTGGGCATACCAGCAGGACTACGAGAGCTTCTATAAGAAGAATTACAACGGCAGTCAAATGACGATGTACAACCAAATCCTCTCCTGCGCGCAGTCCTGCGTGCTGAACAATCCCGATGTCAGTTCGACCTTTTCCAGACTGATCCCCAACGCCACCGCGGTGCAGAACGCGCGTACCTCGTGGCTCGGCGACAATCTGACGCGCGACGGCTATCATCTCGGCTACGTGGCGGGCAAGGGCGTGCCCGGGCGGTATATCGCCGCGCTGACCTTTGCGCGGGTGCTGACCGGCAGGGAGTTCCCGACGAACCTCTATGCGCCGGACAACGTCAACGATACGCTGAAGGGCATCGCGCTCGAATCGGTGAACAACGCGATCATCTGTCCGTTCGCCATCACACAGTCCTCCTATCTGACCAACGAAAGCTCGGTCTTCAACAGCCCGGAAGAGGCGTTCGCGGCGCGCGGACTGAACCGCGCCGACTATGACGAACTTGCGCTGTTCTACACGAACCACAGCTGGTATAACGGCAGGACGTTTTCGGTCAACAAAACGTCCAGCGCGTACTACAATCTGGATTTCACCGCGCGGCACGACACGGAGTGGGGCATCACGCGCGACGCGCTGCCGGACGGCTCGATGATCTACATCGCGAACGGCTATAACTGGCGCGGCGACTACACCGACGGCATCGAGGAGGCGCGTCCCGACAAGGTGTCGACGACGCTGACGGAGGTCACGGACAGCTGGTGGAACGGCCACACGATCCGCGGCTTCAACATCACCCGCGACGACGGCGGGGAGATCGCCTCGCAGTTTGACAGAGCGTCGGAGATCTTCCGCATCTTCGTGCCGAAGACGGCGCGGACGGGCGCGGCGGCGTCGGTCGGGGAGACCGAGTACACGACGCTGGCGGACGCGATCGCCGCGGCGGAGACGACGCCGACGACCATCACGCTTTGCGCGGATCTGCGCGAGCGTGTCACCATCCCCACCGGCGCGCATATCACGATCGATCCGAACGGCTATTCGATGAACCTCGGCACGATCTACCAGCAGGCGGGCAGCAGCTATAACGGCATTGAGGCGCCCGAGGGTCTGGAGGACGTGTCGTTCGGCGGCAAGACGTACGCACAGTTCATCCCGGATGAGAACGTGACCGTGCTGCAGTCGCTGACCGCGTCGAACGGCATCAAGGTCAACGCCGCCGTGGAAGACAAGGGCTATATGCACTACTTCGCGTATCTTCGCTGGACGGAGGACAAGCAGCCCAAGATGGAGGTCATCGAAGGGGAGAAGCACGACAATCTGATCGTGTTCCCGCTGATCGAGAAAAAGGCGAAGAACATGGGCGACGAGCACCGCGTGACGATCCTCGGGATCGACGCCGCAGGCGGCGCCCACATCGCGCACGACGCGACGCTGTCGATCCGCGACTACGCGCAGACGGTGCTGGAGGACTACATCGACTGGAGCTTCGAGACGGACAATTCCGCGCTTTCCAAGTATTACGGCGCAAACCTCGGGCGGCTGATGGCGGCGATGCTCTCCTACGGCGCCGCGTCGCAGCAGCGGTTCGGCTATGAGACGGACGATCTTGTAAACAGCGCGCTGCCCGCCGAGGCGGCGGCAAAGCTTGCCGAGCGGTATGACGCTTCGGCGCTCGCCGCGGCGCGGCAGGAGACGACCACGACCGTGACGGGCGATGCGTCGCTCCTGTACGGCGCGAGCTGTATCCTCGGCGAGGATATCGCGCTGCGGTTCTACTTCCGTCTGCCCGATGAAGTGCTCGACGGTCTGACCGTGACGGTCTCCTACACGTCCTGCGCGGGGGAGGAGATCACGCAGACGCTGACGGGCTCGGAACTGACGCCGTCCGGCGGGTATCGCTGCTGCACGGTGTCGTCACTGAAGGCGGCGGACGTGTGCGTGCCGATCACGCTGACGCTTGAGCGCGGCGGCGAAACGCTGCTGACGGCGACGGATTCGGTGGCGAATTACACGGCGCGGGCGCAGCGTCTTTCCGCCGAGGCGGACGTCGCGGACGCGATGCTGATTTACGGTCTTGCGGCGCGTGCGTACTTTACGCCCGCGGATCAGCCCATCGGCGAGGAAAACGAGCTTGACACGATCCTTTGGTAAAAACAAAAAAGAGCGATCCGCCCAACTGCGGATCGCTCTTTTTGCCGTTATTCGCCGGCGATGATGCTGTACAGCATATCGGCGGCTTTTTCGATACCGAGGCGGCTGGTGCACAGGCATACGTCGTAGTTCTGCGGATCGCCCCAGTTGCGGCCGGTGTAGTGCTTGTAGTAGACCTTACGGCGGTTGTCGCGGTCCTTCAGCCACTTGGGCACCGCGTACTCCGGCTGCTGATAGACCTCGGTCATGTGCTTGACGCGGAAATCCATATCGGCGTAGATGAACGCGTCCAGCACGTCGTCCCGCTCGCGCAGGATGTAGTCGGCGCAGCGCCCGACGATGACGCAGGGACCTTTTTCCGCAAGCTCGCGGATGTAGTTGGACTGGCAGGCGTACAGCTGATCCGCCGCGGACATCAGGTTGGTCGTGCCCTCCAGACGGGAGCTGACGGCGATGGAAAACAGGAAGCTGTTCGTCACGGAGGCGTACTCGCCGACCTCCTCGATGAAATCGTGCGAAAAACCGCACTCCTCCGCCATCGCGTCCACGACCTCTTTGTCATACAGGGGGATGCCGAGCCGCTTTGCGACGATCTCGCCGACCGTCCTGCCGCCGCTGCCGTATTCACGGCTGATGGTGATGATGTTATATTTCATGGGACTGCCTCCTTCTGTTATGATCTCTGTGTTTATTATAGCAGAAGTTTTCGCTGTACGCAAAAGTTTTTTTACAGATACGGGTAAAGCTCCTGTGCCAGCTCCGTTTCCAGGTCGATCAGCGCGCCGGCGATGCGGCGGCTGTCGCCGTCGGCGTCGAGACAGCGGTTGCGGTACTTGTGCAGCGATTTGACGCCCATGTTGCACCCGCCGATCACAAGATCGGCGACCGTGCTGTCGTCCGGCTGTACGGCAAGCCGCGCGCCGGTCTTCAGGTGCGACATCGCGCTTGCCATCGGATTGGGCGCCTTGCCCGTCGCGCCCAGCTGCCGCAGCCGCGTGTGCGCCTCGCACTGCAGCTGCAGGTGCGCCGCGCGGCTTTTGACAAGGCAGTGCAGCATGTGGCGGCTGTCGACCGACGGCGTCACGTCGTCGATCGCCTTGACCGCCATTTGGATGCCTGCGTCGCATTCGCCAAGCAAGCGGATCGTATCGTTTTGCATGGAAAGACCTCCTTTTTCTTCTAGTCTTTCCTTTGCGCGTCGGTTCTAAACAAGAAAAGACCGAGGGTTTTCACCCTCGGTCTTTTGTAATGTTTTACTGGTAGATGCCGTAGCAGCAGTTGTTCTTGTCGGTGATGACATGCACCTCGTCGCCGACCGCGCCGCCGGCCTCGATGTACGCCTTGGCGGTGCAGGGGAGATCGGACGAACTCGCGATCGAGCCGTAGATCGGGGCGTAGGTCTTGCCGCCGACTTTGACCGCCGAACTGTCGCTCTCCAACTTGCCGGTCACGATCTTCGCGCGATGCACACCGTGGATGGAGGTGACGACCTTCCACGAGGAGGTGGAGAAGCAGTCGGCAAGCACATACGAGCCGATGTCGGCGCTTGTGAATTCATTGCTGACACAGGTGTACTCGGAGCCCTGGCAGGTGACGGTCACGGAGCCCTCCTCCAGCACGGTGCCGTTGGAGGCGATGGACGGATCCTTCACGGCGACGATCTGGCAGCCGCGCATGCAGATCTGCACGCAGGTGTTCGTCGGCGTGGCGCCGTCATAGTACCACTCGCAGGTGACGCCCCAGCCGGACAGCGGGAACGCAGTCGTGCTGCCTTCCGCCGGGCAGAACTTCTCGGTGGTGGCGCCCGCCTTGTTGAACGAGATGTTGTTCGACCACATCTGGAAGCTCTCAATGGGGAAGGTCTTGTTGCCGAGATCCTTGTACAGGTCGCCCATCGTGAACGCCTTTTCGTAGATCAGGTACGGAGACGCCTTCACGGTCAGCTCGGTGCCCTCCCACAGGGCGTCGGAAGTCTCGGTGGTATAGGTGGTGTACGGACGGCGGTAGTCCTCCTTGTCGTTGCCGCCGAAGGCGCGCGACACAGTGAACGCCTTGTACGCCAGCGTAGAGTACGGATCCTTCTCTTCGCCGTAGAACAGACCGTTCAGCGCCAGATGGCACGCGTCCTGACGGCGCATGTTCTGCGAATTGACGCTGACGCCGCGGTTGAGGGACTCCTCCTTGACAAGGGTGTTGACGTTGAGGTCCCAGTTGCTGCCGGTCAGACCTTCGGTCTCGGCGTTGAAGCCGATGGAGACCAGCACCATCTTGCCGAACTGGAAGCCGGTCAGCGTGCCGTTGGGATTGAACTTGCCGCCGCCCACGCCGGAGACGATGCCTTCCTTCGCGCAGTAGTTGACGTACTTGCAAGCCCAGTGGCTCGTCGGCACGTCGGTGAACGCGGCGGTGTCCGCGGTCAGCGCCTCGGCGCCCGCCTTGCCGAGCTTCATGTAGGCGATGATCTTCGCCGCCTGCGCGCGCGTCAGCGTGCCGTTGGGCTGGAACGTGCCGTCGCCCATGCCGCCGATGATGCCCATTTCGCTCAGGACGGTGACTGCCTCGGTGTTCTTCACCTCAATGTCGGCAGCGTCGGTGAATTCCACCGCGCTGACCATGCTGATCATGGCGAACGCCATGACGGCAGCAAGAAGCAGTGCAAGAAGCTTTTTCATTGTCTTTACCTCCATAGTTGATTAGTTGTTCTGTTGCTTAGAACAGTACTATCATACCACTATCGAAAAAATAAGTAAAGAGATAATAAACAAATTTTTATTGTTTTTTTTCAACAAATGCGTTTATGCCCAGATCACGTATGCAATATTGTCCTTATCCAGCGCGACCTTGATCGTGTCGCCCAGCGCGCCGCCGCCGGCAATGTAATCGGCGGGGTAGGGGGTGGCGGACTGCGCTTTGCCGACCATGGTGGCGTACAGCGTGGTATAGGTCTTGCCGCTGACGACCAGCGTATTGCTGTCACTCTGCAGCACACCGGTGACGATCTTGGCGCGCTCCGCGCTGAGCAGCGTGCCCGCGATGGTCCAGTAGGGGTCGCCCAGCACCGTGCAGATCGCGTAATCGCCGATATCCGCCTCGGTGAAGTCGTCCGATTCGCAGGACAGCTCCTTGTCCAGCGCGGCGACGGTCACCTTGCCGTGCTCCATCACGGTGCCGTTCGCCGCGACGATCGGCTCTGTGACGGCGGTGATCTTGAAGGCGCGGTGGCCGTTCATGATGTGGCAGTAGTAGTCCTGCGCCGCGTCATAGTAGAACTCCGTCACGACGCCCGGACCGGAGCAGTAGAATTTCGTGGTGCTGCCCGCCGCGGGGAACGAGTTGAACGATTCGTTGGAGAAGCGGCAGCCGTTGCGATAGCCGATCAGGTTTTCGATGGTGAACGTTCTGCCGCCGATGTCGTTATACAGTTCGCCTGCGGTGAACGTGCCGTTGTAGATCTTGAACGGGGACGCTGTGACCAGCAGCTCGGTGCCTTCCCACAGCGAATCGGCGTCCTCTGTGACATAGGAATACTGCGGGCGGCGGAAGTTCGCCTTGTTGTAGCCCGCCATCGTGCGCGTCACCTTGAACGCCTTGGCAGCCAGCGTGCTGTACGGATCCTTGTCCTCGCCGTAGAACAGGGCGTTCAGCGCCAGATGGCACGCGTCCTGACGGGACATCTCCTTGGATTTCACGGTCACGCCGCGGCTGATCCAGGTGTCCTTGAGCAGCTTGTTGACGTTGATGTCCCACTCGGCGCCGCTGAGACCTTCCGCCTCGGCGTTGAAGCCGGCGGCGACCAGCACCATCTTGCCGAACTGGAAGCCGGTCAACTGACCGTTGGGATTGAACTTGCCGCCGCCGACGCCGGAGACGACGCCCTGCTCGGCGCAGTAGTTGACGTACTTGCATGCCCAGTGGCTCGTCGGTACGTCGGTGAACGCCGCGGTGCCCGCGGTCAGCGCCTCAGCCTTTTCCTTGCCGAGCATCATGTAGGCGATGATCTTCGCTGCCTGGGCGCGCGTCAGCGTGCCGTCCGGCTGGAACGTCCCGTCGCCCATGCCGCCGATGATGCCCATGCCGCTCAGCACGGTGACGGCTTCGGTGTTCATCTGGGTGATCTCCGCCGCGTCAGTGAACTCGACGGCGCCCGCCGTGCCGATCATGCCGAGCAGCATCACGGCTGCAAGAAGGATCGCAAAGAGCTTTTTCATTGTAATTCCCTCCGTGTTTATTTAGGTTATTTTCAGTGTACTACGGTTTTTGTTTTTTGTAAAGAACACAGCAGTGTGCAACAAGCAAAGGATCGAGGCTGCAAGCCTCGGTCCCTTTTGTCGGGGATCACTGGTAGATCGCGTAACAGACGCCCGCATCGTCCAGCACGAGGTTGATCGTGTCGCCGACAGAGCCGCCTGCCGCGATATAGTCGGCGGGATACGGGGTGACGTCCTGCGCGGTCGCCATGGTGGAATACAAGGTCGTGTAGGTCTTGCCGTCGACCTTCACGGTCTTGTCCTCGCTCTGGAGCTTGCCGGTGACGATGGTCGGACGGATGACTTCCTTCAGCTCGACGGCTTCCTTCCACGAGCTCTTGCCGTAGACCTTGCAGAGGACGAAGGTGCCGATATCGGCTTCGGTGAATTCGTCGGACTCCACGGAGATCGGGTTGCCGAGCGCGGTGACCGTGACGGTGCCGGGCTGCAGCACGGTGCCGTCGGAGGAGACGACCGCCTCTTCCACCTCGACGATCTTGAACGCGCGCAGACCGATCTGCACGAAGTGGATCGTCTGCTCAGAGCCGCAGTAGTAGAACTCGGTGATGACGCCCGGGCCGGAGCACATGAATTTCACGGTGCTGTCCGGCATGATATACGAATTGCTGTCCGCGAAGGTGTTCGGGTTGTAGCGCGGACCGTTGCGCGTGCCGTCGGTGTGCTCGGCGTCAAAGGACTTGCCGCCCAGCTCCTCGGAGACCTTGCCGCAGGTGACGGTGTCTCTGTAGACGAGCGTCGGCGACGCCTTCACGGTCAGCTCGGTGCCCTCCCAGCAGATATCCTCCTCATCGCTCGTGTACAGCATCAGCGGACGGCGGAAGTCATCTTTGTCCAGACTGCCCTTCGAGCGCGTCACGGTGAAGGTCTTGTATGCCAGCGTGTTGTACGTATCGTCCTCTTCGCCGTGGAACAGGGCGTTCAGCGCCAGATGGCACGCGTCCTGACGGGAGATCTCCTTGCCGTCCACGCTCACGCCCAGATTGAGGCATTCGCTCTTGACCAGCTTGTTGACGTTCTTGTCCCAGTCGCTGCCGGTCAGACCTTCCTGCTCGGCGCTGAAGCCGATGGCGACCAGCACCATTTTGCCGAACTGGAAGCCGGTCAGCTGACCGTTCGGGTTGAACTTGCCGCCGCCGACGCCGGAGACGACGCCCTGCTCGGCACAGTAATTCACATATTTGCAGCTCCAATGGCTCGTCGGCACGTCGGTGAACGCGGCGGTCGCCGCGGGAAGCGCCTCCGCCTTGTCCTTGCCCAGCAGCATGTAGGCGAGGATCTTCGCCGCCTGGGCGCGCGTCAGCGTGCCGTCCGGCTGGAAGGTGCCGTCGCCCATACCGCCGATGATGCCCATACCGCTCAGCACGGCGACTGCCTCGGTGTTCATCTGCGAGATCTCCGCCGCGTCGGTGAACTCGGCGGCGCCCGCCATGCCGATCATGCCCAGCAGCATCACGGCAGCGAGAAGAAGCGCAAACAGTTTTTTCATGTTGCTTCCCTCCGTTTTTTGTAGCCTGCGTTCAGTGTACCACGGTTTTTTGTTTTTGTAAAGAACACGCCGGTGTGCGACAAGCAAAGGACCGAGGCTGCAAGCCTCGGTCCCTTTTGTCGGGGATTACTGGTAGATCGCGTAGCAGACGCCCGCATCGTCCAGCACGAGGTTGACGGTGTCGCCCATGGAGCCGCCGTTCGCGATGTAGTCGGCGGGATACGGACTGGTGGGCTGCGCCAGCACCATGGTGCTGTTGACGACCTTGTAGGTCTTGCCGCTGACCTTCACGGTCTTGTCCTCACTCTCAAGCTTGCCGCTGACGATTGTGGCGCGCTTGGCGGAGTACAGACTGATAACGTTCTTCCACGAGGTCTTGCCCAGACCGAGGCAGATGGCGTAACTGCCGACGTCGGCTTCGGTGAAGTCGTTCGAAGCGCAGCTCACTTCGCCGTTGTCGCCCATCACGGTCACGCTGCCGGCTTCCAGGACCTCGCCGTCGGCGGCGATGACAGCCT
>JAFSXP010000183.1 GCA_017443965.1 Oscillospiraceae bacterium | reverse complement strand
CTTGGCGAGCAGCGTCTTGCCGGTGCCCGGAGGTCCGACCAGCAGCGCGCCCTTCGGCAGCTTCGCGCCGATGTCGGTGTACTTTTTCGGGTTGTTCAAAAAGTCGATGATCTCGACCAGCGATTCCTTCGCCTCGTCCTGCCCGGCAACGTCCTCAAAGGTGACGCCGGTCTCCTTTTCCATGTAGACCTTGGCGTGGTTCTTGCCGATGCCGCCGAGTCCGCCGCCGCCCATGCGCTTGGACATGGAGTTCATCAGCAGCGTGAACAGCAGATACATCACCGCGATCGGCAGCACCCAGCTGATGATGAACGACAGGATCGGGTTCATCTGCTCCGCGATCTCCGCCGAGTACTTGACGCCGTGCGCGTCAAGCTGCGCGGTCAGATCGTTCAGCGTCACGTTGGCGATCATGCCGGTGTAATAGATCTGCTGTACGGTCGGTTCCTTCGCCGCCTCTTCCTTGGTGAGGATCATAATGCGATCTTCGTGGAAACGCACCTCATCGATCTCATCGGATTCCAGCATATCGAGGAACGTAGAATATTCGATTTCCGTCCGTAAGGCGTTGCTCAGCGAGCTGTAGACGGTGTTGATCACGATGGTCAGGATCAGCGCCGCCAGCAGCACAAGCAGGATCGTACGCCCCTGCTTTTTCTCGGGCTCTTTCTTATTTTTGTTGTTGTCGTTCATAAAAACCTCCTGCGGCAGCGCCGCATTTGCTACATTTTATCACAAACTTTCCACCGCCGCAACTGCGGCGATACGATCGCGTGTAAATTTTCTGTGAATTTCCGGTCGGCTTTTGCGTTTTCCGGTTGTAACGCGGGGAGAAAACTGCTATAATGCAGAATGGATTATTATATACGGGAAAGCGGGAACTGTGATGGAGAAAAAACGTCCCGCCCGCGCGGAGAGCGCGCGGCGCGAGGAGCTTCCGCCCGACGACGGCACGCTGCTGGAGGGGCGCAACGCCCTTGCCGAGGCGCTGAAGAGCGGACGGCGGATCGACAAGGTGTTTCTGACGGACGGCGATCCCGACCGTTCGCTGCTGCGGCTCGCCGCGCAGGCGAAGGACCGCGGCGCGGTGATCGTGCGCGTCGACCGCAGAAAGCTCGACCGCATGAGCGTCACCCACGCGCACCAGGGCGTGATCGCGCTGGCGGCGGCGCATGAATACGCCGAGCTGGACGACGTCTTCCGGCTGGCGGAGAGCCGCGGCGAGGCGCCGCTGATCGTGCTGTGCGACGAGCTGACCGATCCGCACAACCTGGGCGCGATCATCCGCACGGCGGAGTGCGCAGGCGCGCACGGCGTAGTGATCCCCAAGCGCCGCAGCGTCGGACTGACGGCGGCGGCGGTCAAGGCGTCGGCAGGCGCGGTGGAATACGTGCCGGTCGTCCGCGTGGCAAATCTCATAAACACCATGGAGGAGCTGCAAAAGCGCGGCGTGTGGATCTACGGCACGGCGGCGGACGCGGAGACCTCCCTGTACGACGCCGATCTGCGCGGTCCGTGCGCCGTCGTGATCGGCAGCGAGGGCAGCGGCATGAGCCGCCTTGTCGCGGAAAAGTGTGATTTCAAGATCAGCATCCCGATGAAGGGCAGGATCTCCTCGCTCAACGCTTCGGCGGCGGCGGCGATCCTGCTGTATGAGGCAGTCAGAAAGAGAGCATAACAGGCATGGACGACGAGATCCGCAGGGACTAACAATTCCATACCGAACCGGATCCTCGTCTGGACGATATCCTGGCGGAGTTCGGAGAGCCGGAGGACGTGAAGATCTGGACGCCGAAGGCGTCCCGCGCGCCCGAGCCGACGCCCGAGCCCGAGCCGGAACCGATCCCCGAACCGGAACCCGAGTCCGAGCCGGAAATGCCGAGGCCGAAGCTGTTTCCACTGCCGAAGGCGGCGCCGAAGCCGGAGCCGAAGGCGGAGACGGCGGAGGAGCTGCTGGAGCGGCTGAAGGCGACGCGCGGCGTCGGCGTGCTGCCGTGCGTGCTGGCGTGGGTGCTGCTGGCGGTCGCCGCCGCAGTGACCGCGCTGCGCTGCAATCCCGCGTGGGGCGTTTCGGCGCTTTTGCCGGAGACGCTCGGCGCGCTGCTGCCGCCCGCGATCTTCGCCGCGCACGTTCTGCTGGCACTGCCGGCGCTGCTCCGCGGCGTCAAAACCCTGCCGCGCAGATTTTCCGCGCAGACGCTACTGCTGCTGACGACGCTTGTCGTGGCGGCGTGCGGGATCGCGGGATCGGGCGAGCTGTGGGCGGCGGGATCGCTGCTGCTGACCGTCTCGCTGCAGCGCGAAAGGCAGCTCGTCACGGCGAAATGCCGCGCGCTGCACGTCGCGCTTGCCGCAGACGCGCCGCAGGCGGCGCTGCGTAATGAGTACGGCGTCGGGCGCGGAAACGGCTCGGCGCAGAAGCTGGCGGAGGATCTGGAGGCTTCGCGCGAGACGGCGACGGATATCGCCTCGCCGCTGCTGGCGGCGCTGACGCTGGTGATCGCCGCCGTGCTGTCTTCGCGCGCGGGACGCGATTTCCTGTGGGCGTGGAGCGTTTTGCTGCTGGGCGCGTTCCCGCTGGGCGCGCTGTTTGCAGGCGCGCGGTCGTTCGCGCGGCTGAGCGCGAAGCTCGCAAAGGTCGGCGCGGCGGTCGGCGGACGGAAAGCGGCGCTGCATCTCGGCGGCGATACCGGCGTGATCGTGACGGACGGCGACCTGTTCCCGCGGTCGAGCGTCTCGCTGCACGGGCTCAAGGTGCTGGACGAGCATACGCCCGACCAGCTGCTCGGCTACGCCGCGGCGCTGCTGGAACAGGCGGAGGCAGGCTCCGCGAAGCCGTTTCTGGACGAGGTGGAGTCGCAGCGCGCCCGCCGCTGGCAGACCGACCAGTTCCGCGTCTATGACGCGGGCGGTCTCGGCGGCGAGATCGGCGGCGACGTGGTGCTGCTGGGCAGCCGCGAATTCCTGCACGCGATGCACATCCCCGCCCCGGACGAGGGCAAACAGCAGCACACGCTGTACATCGCGGTCAACGGCCGCGCCGCGGGCGTGTTCGTCCTGATCTACGAGCCCGCCGACTCGGTGCGAAACGGTCTTACCGCGCTGCTGCGCAGCCGTGCGCGGCTGATCCTCGCCACGCGCGACGTGCTGCTGACGCCCGCGATGCTCGAGGAGAAGTACGGCGTGCCCGTCGCGCGGACGGAGCAGACGATCCGCCGCGAGCGCGACGAGATGCTCGCCTGTACGGACGGCGAGCAGGGCGCGGTCCTGGCGAAAAACGGCTTTCTGCCGTTTGCGAAGGCGGTCGCCGGCGCCAGACGGTTCGTCTCCGCCGCGCGCGGCGCTACGGCGGCTTCGCTGTTCGGCGCGGCGATGGGGCTTATGCTGACGGCGCTGCTGACGCTGACCGGCGCGGAGGAGGCGGCAAGCGCGTGGAATCTGCTGCTTTACCAACTGCTCTGGTGCGTTCCCGCGTGGCTTTTGACATGGAATATATAAAAAAGTGCCAAATGCTTCCATTCTTTTTAAGCAAATAGCACAAAAAAGCATCGTTTCCCGCTTTTTCATTGAAAAAATACGGAAACATCGGTATAATAGATGCCATGATTTGATATGATACGGCGACCATGCCGTGAAAGGAGTCAACACCCATGAGTTATACTGCCAAGGACATCCGCAACGTCGCCCTGCTCGGTCACGGCGGCGACGGCAAGACCATTCTCGGTGAGAGCATGCTGTTCCTGACGAAGGCGATCGACCGTCTCGGCAAGATCGCGGACGGCAACACCACGTCGGACTTCGACGCCGAGGAGACCAAGAGACAGTATTCCATTTCCACCTCCGTGCTGCCCGTGGAGTGGAACAAGCACAAGGTCAACGTGCTGGACAACCCCGGCACCTTCGACTTTGCCGGTGAGATCGTCCAGTCGCTTCGCGTGGCGGACGCCGGTATCATCTGCCTCACCGCGAAGAGCGGCGTCGAGGTCGGCACCGAGAAGGGCTGGAAGAGCCTGAAGGACGCGGAGCTGCCCGCGGCGTTCTACGTGTCCAAGCTGGACGAGGAGCACGCCAACTTCTTCAAGGTCTACGAGGATCTGCACGCGCAGTTCGGCGTGTCCGTCGTGCCGTTCGTGTTCCCGATCGTCGACGGCGACAAGACCGTGGGTCTGGTCGACGTGCTGACGAAGACCGCCAAAAAGACCGACGGCGGCAAGATGGATCTGTCCGCCGACGCCGAGGCGAAGATCGAAGAGTATATGGCGACCATCAACGAGCAGGTCGCCGAGTCCGACGAAGAGCTGATGGAAAAGTTCTTCATGGAAGAGCCGTTCACCGCGGAGGAGCTGCAGAAGGGCCTGCGCGAGGCGATCCGTCAGCGCAGCCTGACGCCGGTGTTCTGCGGCAGCGCGCTTGCAGGCTACGGCACGGCGGAGCTGCTGGACGGCATCGTGAACTACTTCCCGAACCCGCTGGAGGGCAAGCCCATGCCCACCGCCGACGGCGGCGAATTCACGCTGAATGAGAGCGGCGACCCGATGGTCTTCGTCTTTAAGACGCTGTCGGATCAGTTCGGCAAGAACTCGTTCTTCAAGGTGATCTCCGGCACGGTCAAGTCCGACATGACGCTCAATAACGCCCGCACCGGCGACGGCGAGAAGCTGGGCAACATGTTCTTCCCGAAGGGCAAGACCAACAACAAGACCGAATCCGTCGCCTGCGGCGACATCGGCGTGTTCACGAAGCTGTCGTCCGTCAAGACCGGCGACACGCTGGGTCTGCCCGGCAAGACGACGGCTCTGAAGGAGATCGCGTTCGATACGCCGTGCTACGCCATGGCGGTGCACGCCAAGGTCAAGGGACAGGAAGACAAGATCGCGACCGGCCTGGCGCGTCTGAACGAGGAGGACAACTCCTTCACCGTGGAGACCAACACCGAGACGAAGGAGCAGATCCTCTCCGGCGTGGGCGACATCCACCTGAACGTCATCTGCGCCAAGCTGCTCGGCCGCTTCAAGGTCGAGGCGGAGCTGACGCCCGCCAAGATCGCCTACCGCGAGACCATCAAGAAGACCGTTGAGCAGCAGGGCCGCCACAAGAAGCAGTCCGGCGGCCACGGGCAGTTCGGCGACGTGTATATCCGCTTCTCGCATCAGGACGAGACCGAGGACATGATCTTCACCGACGAGACCGTCGGCGGCTGCGTGCCGAAGAACTTCATCCCGTCGG
>JAFSXP010000182.1 GCA_017443965.1 Oscillospiraceae bacterium | reverse complement strand
TTCCGCATCCCAGATGCGGAAGCGCTCTTTTGCTTTTGTTTACTGCCAGATATCGTACGCGAGCTTGTACTCGCTGACCAGGATGTTGACCGTGTCGCCGATGGCGCCTCCGCCTTCCAGATACGCCTGCCCGTTGGTCTTGGTGAAGCGCTTGGGCATCGCGTAGGTCGTGCCGTCCACGGTGACGGACGATGCGCTTGCCGCCTGCAGCGTGCCGGTGACGGTCTTGCCGCGGGTGACGTCGTTCAGCGTGCTGAACTCGTCGTTCCACGAGGTCTTGCTGACGCCCCACGTGAACACGCGCTTGCCGATGTCCTCGGCGGTCAGCTCGTTATTGACACACGACAGACCGTTGTCCAGCGTGACTTGGCCCTGTTCCAGGATCGTGCCGTCGCTGGTCTTGACGGCGGGCGTCACTTCGGTGACGGTGGCGGTGCGGCGGCCGAGGATGATGAAGGTGAAGAAGTCGTCGGTCGCGTCATAGTACGCCTCCAGGCTGGTGCCGTTATAGACGCGGTCCTTTTCGAACGGCTCGGCCGAACCCTTGGCGATGGTGTTGACGACGCCCTCGGTCTTGGCGGCGTTGCCGTTACGGTAGACGACCATGTTGTCCACGCCGACCTCATGCCCGTTCAGGGCGGTATAGAGCTTGCCGCCGGTCACTTCGCCGTTCAGGCTGACAAACAGCGGGGAGGCAGCGATGGTGATGTCGGTGCCGTCCCAGTAGGCGTTTTCCTTCTCGGCGGAGTAGATCGTCGAGGGACGGAAGTAGTTTTCGCGCGTGCCCTTGCCGCCCATGCGCATGACCTTGAAGGTCTTATACGCCAGCGTGCTGTAGGGATCGTCCGCCTCGCCGTGGAACAGCGTGTTCAGCGCCAGATGGCAGGCGGTCTGCCGGTTGATGCCGTCGGAAGACACGGTCACGCCAAGGATCAGGTCCTCGCTCTTGAGCAGTTTGTTGACGTTGGACTCCCAGCTGCTGCCGACGAGGCCTTCCTGCTCGGCGTTAAAGCCGGCGGCGGAGACCAGCAGCATCTTGCCGAACGCGAAGCCGGTCAGCGTGCCGTTCGGGTTGAACATGTCTCTGCCCACGCCGGAGACGATGCCCTTCTCGGCGCAGTAGTTGACGTACTTGCAGCTCCAGTGGCTCGTCGGCACGTCGTCGAACGCGGCGGTATCGGCGGGTAGCGCCTCGGCGCCGTCTTTGCCGAGCAGCATGTAGGCAATGATCTTCGCCGCCTGGGCGCGCGTCAGCGTGCCGTTGGGCTGGAACGTACCGTCGCCCATGCCGCCGATGATGCCGAGCCCGCTGAGCACGGCCACGGCTTCGGTGTTCTTCACGTCGATCTCGCCCGCGTCGGTGAATTCCGCGGCGCTCGCCGTGGCGATCATGCCGCAGACCATCACGGCAGCGAGGAGCAGCGCAAGGATCTTTTTCATAAGTTTGTTCCTCCTTGTTTTTTGTTGCTTCGGTTGTAATCTCAATATAACCTTATTTTTGATTATAGTCAAACTTTTTTCACAGCGCAATTTCAAAAATCGTCAAAGTGATTGCAAAAACAAGCATTCTTTGTCAGAGAGGCGGTGCGATTGCACAAAACGGCAAAGCGGGATTTGTGCAAAAAAGCGCCTCTGCATTACGATGCGGAGGCGCTTTGCATTTGCTTACTGCCAGATGTCGTAGGCGCAGTTGTACTCGTCGGTGATGATGTTGACGGTGTCGCCGATCTGACCGCCGCCGTTCAGGTAATCCTCGCCGGTGGTCTTGGTGTTCTTGTCGGGCATGTTGTAGGTCTTGCCCGCGACGGTGACGGAGGTCTTGCTTGCCGCCGACAGCACGCCGGTCACGATCGTGCCGCGGATGACCTCGACGACGCTTTCAAACTCGTTCGCCCACGAGGTGCCGGAACTGACGCCGCGCGTGATGACGCGCCGACCGACGTCCGCCTCGGTGAAATCGTCCGTTGCGACCTCGCCGCCGTTTGCAAGCGTCACGCTGCCCGGCTCGATCACTCTGCCGTCGCCGCTCTTGATGGCGGGCGTGACGGCGACGATGGTGGTCGCCTTGCGGGAACTGACCAGGAACGTATAGAAGTCGTTCACCGCGTCGTAGTAGCCCTCCATGCTGATGCCGGTCATGTTGCGGTTGCTCTCAAACGCGGCGGTCACGCCCTTGGCGGCGTTGATGGTGACCGTTTTCGACGCGATGCCGTTGCGCCAGACCTCGACCTGATCCTCGCTCAGCTCGCGCTCGCCGACGGCGGTGTATATCTTGCCGCCGGTCACGGTGCCGGACGGGCTGACGAAGAACGGCGACGCCTGTACGGTCAGATCGGTGCCATCCCAGTAGGCGTTTTCATTCTCGCTGGTGTAGACGGTATTCGGGCGGCGGAGATCCTTCTTCTCGCCCTTGGCGCCCATGCGGGTGACCTTGTAGGTCTTGTACGCCAGCGTCTCGTAAGGATCGTCCTCCTCGCCGTGGAACAGCGCGTTCAGTGCCAGATGGCAGGCGTTCTGACGGCTGATGCCGTCGGAGGACACGGTCACGCCCATGTTCAGCCGCTCGCTCTTGAGCAGACGGTTGACGTTGAGGTCCCAGTCCGAGCCGACGAGCTTCTCTTCTTCGGCGTTGAAGCCCAGCGCGGAGACCAGCAGCATCTTGCCGAACGCGAAGCCGGTCAGCGTGCCGCTCGGGTTGAACTTGCCGCTGCCGACGCCGGAGACGATGCCCTTTTCGGCGCAGTAGTTCACGTACTTGCAGCTCCAGTGGCTCGTCGGCACGTCGGCAAATGCGGCGGTGTCGGCGGGCAGCGCCTCGGCGCCGTCCTTGCCCAGCAGCATGTAGGCAATGATCTTTGCCGCCTGCGCGCGCGTCAGCGTGCCGTTCGGCTGGAACGTGCCGTCGCCCATGCCGCCGATGATGCCGAGCTCGCTGAACACGGCAACGGCCTCGGTGTTTTTCTTGTCGATCTCGGCAGCGTCGGTGAATTCCGCGGCGCTCGCCGTGGCGATCATGCCGCACACCATCACGACTGCGAGAAGCAGCGCAAGGATCTTTTTCATGAATAATCCCCCTCAGTTTTCCGCGCGGAACGCGCGTTTCATACGTTCATTATAGGAAATCGGGAAAAGCAATGTCAAGGAATCAAATTAAGATAATCATAAACAATTCA
The DNA here is from genome assembly GCA_017443965.1 of Oscillospiraceae bacterium. Classification (GTDB taxonomy): domain Bacteria; phylum Bacillota; class Clostridia; order Oscillospirales; family Oscillospiraceae; genus RGIG3566. The sequence continues at coordinate 2,565 of JAFSXP010000182.1, read as the reverse complement.
CAGTTCTTCGTAAAAATGCGAAAAGATAAGAATTACGGCGTCCCGCCCTGCGGAACGCCGTAATATCGGAAGATTTATCTCTTTTTCCACTCGTCGAACTGCGGCATATACGCCTTCTCCTCATCGGAGAATTTACGCAGCGTGTTGATGACCTTGCCGTCGTTGTACTTGCGGCTGCCGACGTCCTCGGTCGTGCCCATGACGGTCACGTTCAACTGACGGTGACGGGCGCGGACGTGGTCCCAGTCGATGAAGTAGACGTGCGCGAACTCGCCGCCGTCCAGCTTGCCGTCCTTGATGGTCATGGTCTCGCTGCGGCCGAAGAAGACGCTGCGCAGATGACCGTCGGTGTTCATGGAGGTGTAGTTGCCCGGCTCGTCGACGTAGCGGCCGAACTGCGCGTGGATGGGACCGGGATGGCGGTACTGATGCTCCTCGGCGAAGTCGGGGATCATCTTGCGCATGATGTCCAGCAGGTCGTGCTGCAGGTACTCGAGATCGAACGTGTCGAAATCGTGCGAGCACTCCTGCACCATGACCGAGCAGGTGGTGTGGTGCGACGCGATGCAGCAGGTGCCGTTTTTCACGCCGGACTCCTCGACGATCTTCACGATGTCGGTCGTGACGTCGTGGAAGGTGGGGATCCACCCGCGGGACTGCAGCTCGAGCTCTTTCTGAACGACTTTGAATTCCATTTTGTGTGCCTCCTATGTTAATTATGTTTTCTTATTTTGTTATGCCGTGCGTCCCACGCCTCGCGGACGGCGCGGATCATATCGTCCACCATCTGATTTCTCGCCTCGCGCGTGGGAAGCGCCACGATGCCGCTGGACGAGCCGGTCGCGTCCGCGCCGGCGAAGATGTTGCGGTACACGTCGTCGTAGCACTTGATGCCCGCGCCCTGCAGCACCATAATGTCGGGGTTGACGTCCTTGACGCAGCGGGTGGACGCCTCGACGTACTCGACGTCGCTGACCTTGCCGGTACCGATCAGCTCGGTCGGCTCGGCGACGATGATGTTCGGCGTCAGATGCGCCACGGCGGACGCCTCGGCGATGGAGTCGGCGCAGACGATGGTGGTCAGCCCGACCTCGTCGGCGCGGACGATCGCCGCCTTCAGGTCTGCGATGGAGATCTGCTTTTCGCAGTGGTTCAGCATCACGCCCTCGGCGCCGGCGGCGACGAGCGACTCCGGCAGCACGTCGGCAAGACCGCGTCCGGGACGCAGGCTGTCCATGTGCGGGGCGAAGACGTGAAGATACTTCGTGCTTTCCGCCACGCGGCGAAGCTCCACAAGGGGCGTGGTAAAGATGATGTCGACCTTGTACTTTTCGCTGGCGGCGTCCGCGGCCTTCGCCAGATCCAGGATGTCGTCGCCGTACAGGTACGACTTCGGACCGATCTCGAAGAACGGCGCTTTGATCTTACAGCCGGAATACATGCGCATAGCCTCCTTTTTCACTGTACTTCCATTATAGAAAGACAGGCAGAAAATGTCAACCGATGAAAGACACTCCGACGATTGATTTTTTTGCCTTCCGGTGGTATGATGGAAAAAACAGACAGAGGAGGCAGTTTTATGAAAGCGGAATCCCTGCGGCAGGCAAAAGAGGCGTACGAGATCGAGGCGGCGTGTATTCGCGAGGAACTGGAATACTTTGACGACGCCGCGTTTTCCGCGGCGGTCGACGCGCTGGCGAAAGCGCCGCGCATCGGCGCGGCGGGCTGCGGCCATTCGGGCATCATCTGCCAGCACTTCGCGCACCTGATGTGCTGCATCGAGCGTCCGGCGCGGTTTATATCGCCGGCGGAGGCGGTGCACGGCGCGACGGGGTTTTTGCAGAAGGGCGACGTGATGGTGTTTGCCTCGCGCGGCGGCAAGACGAAGGAGCTGCTGCCCATCGTCGACATCTGCAAGGCGAAGGGCGTCACGATCATCTCCGTCACGGAGAATCTGGAATCTCCGCTTGCCGAGCAGGCGGATATCGTGCTGAAGATGCACGTCAACCGCGAGACGGACAAGTATAACTCACAGGGCACGACCTCGACCACGGCGCTTTGCGTGATCTTCCACGCGCTGCAGGCGGCGCTGATCGAGGAGACCGGCTACAAAAACGAGCAGTTCGCGCTGATCCATCCGGGCGGCGCGGTCGGCGAACGGCTGAACAAAAAATAAAAAACGAGGCGTCCGCGATCGCGGGCGCCTCTTTATAACACGGCGAAGCCGATCCATGCGCCGCCCGCGTTTCCGCGGCAAGGCCGCCGGTACGGCAGTTCGCCGGATGGGGGAGGCCGACAGGCGGTTCGCCGGAGGACCTCCGCAAATCCCTTGTACCACAGCGCCGGAAAAAAGTCAAGCGCCGCATCCCGCTGTCCTACAAATGCACAGTCTTGCAAGTCCGCGTTGCACCAAAACCTCCATCCTTGGGCGGTGCAGATTAGGGATCTTGCAGCCGCAAAGCGGATCTTTTCGTGCGATACTGCGTTATCAAAAGAGGGAATCCGACAAGGATTCCCTCTTTCTCTGCCTTGTCTCGCGCAAAAATCTCTCGCTGTGAGGTAAAG
>JAFSXP010000181.1 GCA_017443965.1 Oscillospiraceae bacterium | reverse complement strand
CAGAGCACGGTAAACGCGCCCTTTTCGACCGTCAGCGAGACGCCGGAAAGCGCGTTTTCCCCGGTATTCGGATAGGAGAACGTCAGATCGCGGAGTTCGAGATACGCCATGCTCTCTCCTCCCATCCGTTCAGAATCATCGGCGTCAGGCAAAGCGCCGCAAACGCGAGCTGGAACCACACGTCCGCGCTGCCGCGCAGCACGGGATACCACGCCCAGCCGAGCGCGCCCGCAAGCCGCCCCGCGGCGAGATACGCCGCGCAGACCGCGAAGAATGAAAGCAGGTATTTGTCGCGCGCGGAAAGCCTGTAGATCGAATATGAGGTCCTGCCGGGCAGTCCGTAGCCGCGGCATTTCATGCTGTCCGCCGTCTCGATGGCAGTCTCCATGCTCCACTTCACCGTGACGGACAGCACCGCAAAGGCGTGGCGGACGCGGCTGCTGTCCATACCGCGGCGCGCCTCCGACACGGCGCGGTAGCGCTGACGGAAGCGCGGCACGAAGCGAAGCGTCATGCTGAGCAGCAAGCTGACCGTCGGCACGGCTTTGCCGAACAGCCATACGAATTTGTCCGCCGTCAGCACCGCCGTGCAGCAGCGAAGCCACAGCACGACAGCCGCCAGCATCGCGCCCGCGGCGACACCGTAGAGGATGCTCTCCAGCGTCAGCGGATTGCCGGACGGCAGATACGCCAGCACCGTCGCGCCGGCATGGGAAAACAGCGGATTAACGACCGCCGCCAGCAGCGCCATCGGAATGAGATAGCGCAGCGTATCGCGCACGCCGCCGAGGTGCGCTGCGTACAGGGCGGCGCAGACGAGCGAGATCGCAAGCGACACGGGGTGCATCCAGAACGCCGTGCAGGTCAGCACGATCGCAAAAAACGAGAAAGCGACCGCGGGATGGCAGGAGGAAAGCGCGTCACGTTTCATTGCCCCACGCCTCCCCCGCCGACGTCCGCGCCGAGATCGCAGGTATACACCCACTCGATCACGTCGCCGTCCGATAGCGTGTATTTGCTGCAGCCGTAGTTGGGGAACGTGCCGTTCACGCGGTACATCCAGCCGGAGAGCTCTCCGACGTCGAATTCATACAGGTTACCGATGCCCTCGATATACGCGCTGCCATATAGCGGCGTATCGGCGTATTCCATGTGCAGACCGTGCTCGCGGCAGACGCGCAGCAGCACGTCGAAGACCGTCTCGCCCTCCGTGAACGGCACGGCGGTCGCGCCGAGCAGCACGCCGCTCTCCGGCACGAAGGCGGCTTTGTTCGGATCGAGCAGATCCATATTCTGCAGGATCGTCGCGCAGGAGACGGAGATCGTGCAGGTCGGCTCATGGGGCGGTTCCGGCTGCGGCTGCGGTTCGGGTTGCGGTTCGGGAACGGGAGCCGGTTCGGGTTCGGGAACGGGTTCGGGTGTCGGTTCGGGTTCGGGAGCCGTTTCGGGAACGGGTTCCGGCTCGGGGATCGGCTCGAGTTCGAGAGCCGGTTCGGAGATCGGTTCGAGTTCGGGAGCCGGCTCCGGTTCCGGGATCGGCTCGGGTTCGAACGGTGTTTCAGGCTGCGGCAGCGGTGCGGGCTGCGGCGTCGTTTCCTCCGCCGTCTGCAAAACAGGCTGCAGCGCAGCCTGCTTCGTGCCGCCGAGGAAAAACGCAGCGCAAAGCGCCGCTGCGACCAGCAGCGGCACGATCACATGCCATTTATGACGCTTCCACCACATAGTCATTTACCAGCAGTCTGTAGAGCATCCGCGCGACCTCGCAGCGGCGAATGGCGCGCAGCGGTTCAAAGGTCGTCTCCGTCAGAATGTCGTCGCGGTAGCAGAGCGCGACAGAATCCACCGCCCACGGCGCGATCTGCGCCGCGTCCGTGAGCGTTTCGGGCAGCGAAGCCCCGCCCGTCATGCCGCGAAGCTTTGCCGCCCGCGCGACCATGACCGCCGCCTCCTGCCGCGTGATGGCGCCGTTCGGATCGAAGATCCCGCCGCCGCGTCCCGCAATGATCCCCGCCTCATACGCCGCGCCGATGTACGGCGCGTACCACGCGGCGGGCGCCACGTCGGAAAACGCGTCGGTCGTCTGCTGCTTGAGCTCCATCGCACGCGTCATAATGGCGGCAAACTCCGCGCGCGTCATGGTGCCGTCGGGATCGAAGCGATACTGCGCCTTGCCGTTGACGATCCCGCGCGCGGCAAGCGACGCGATCGCCGCCTCGTCGGGGTGACCGATCACGTCCTGGAACGCGGCGCAGTCGATCGCGTAAAGGCTCGTCTTGCCAGCGCCCAGACGCGCGGCGGCGGCCAGCGCCAGAAGCGCCTGCTCCGTCGCCATTTCGTTCGCCTCGCCGTCAAGCGTGTGGCGGAAGCTGCCGTCCGGCAGCGCGTAGGCGCTCAGCTTTTCCAGACAGACCGCGGGGTCCTGCCCCAGCTCACACAGCGCGATCGCCGCCTGGGAAAGGCTTTCCGAGGAGGTGTAATCCGCGCCCGCGAGATACGAAACGCCCGCCGTGACCGCCTTGTCCGCGGCGGTCTGCCAGCGGTATTTCGCCAGCGCCTGCAGCGCCATCGCCGTGACGTCGGGGTCGGACGCCGCCTGCGCCTTGGAAAGGCTCCAGCCGCCGTCCGCGTGCTGACGCGAGACGATCTCATCCACGTATTTCTGCCGCACTGCGCACGGATAGCCGCCGCTGTCGATCGCGATAAGCGCCCAGATCGCGCCGTTCAGCCCCTGCTTCATCGTCGCGTCGAAGTCCGAAAGCGGCAAGGTCAGATCGTACCCGGCGAACGATGCCGCGTCCTTGCCGAGCGCGGTCAGCGCCAAAATCACGCGCGAATACTCGGTGTATTTCCGCGCGTCCAGCACACCGCCGCACTGCTGCACGTGCGCCGTCAGACGCTGCAGATAGCCGTCGTACCACGACTGCGGCACGGCGGTCTCGCTTCGCGCAAGACCGATGACCGCCCACTCGCCGCCGATCGAGCCGACCTGCGGAGTCTGGACGGTTTTCAGCACGTACGCCGCCGTGTCGGCGTGCGCGGCGCAGACCGCCGTCGCCAGAAGCACGGCGATCAGCAGCGCGGAAAGAACTCTTTTCATGACACCTCCGTTTTCTGCAGGTTATCAAACCGCATCAGGATCGCCGCGACCTGCGCGCGCGTGGCACTTCCCCGCGGCACGAAGCCGCCGCCCATGCCGTTCACGATCCCGTGCATCGTACACCAGCAGACCGCCTCATGCGCCCACGGGGCGATCTGATCGCGGTCGGTATAGTCGAGCGAAAACGTCCACGTGCCCGTGAAGCCGCCGCCCTGCTTCTTCACATAGCGGTAGAGCATCGTGACGAGCTGTTCGCGCGTAACGTCCGCCTCGGGCATCGTGCCGTCGGACACGCCGTTTTCGACCGCCCACGCCATGCCCTTCTCGTACCATGTCGCGCCGCCTTCCGTGTCGGCGCCCGCATAGCGCGCCAGCACGGTCATCAGCATGGCGCGCGTCATCGGCGCGTCCGGTGAAAACTCCGTCTCGGCGGTGCCGTGCATCATGCCCTTTTGCGAGACGTAATCCACCGCCTCGCAGTACCATGCGTCCTCCGGGACGTCGGTATACGTCTTCTTTGCAGGCGGCTGTTCGGGCTGCTCCGGCTTTTTCTCCTCCTGCTCGGTCTTTGCGGGCGTTGAGAACACCTCGCTGCCGCTCTCTACCGTGTAATCGTCGGAGTAGTGCAGCACGATGCGGTCGCCATTACGGACAGTCTGCTCGGTGACGCTGTTCGTCGGATGCGTGCCGTTCAGCGCGTACATCCAGCCGGACAGCGCGCCGTTGTCGAACTCGGAAAGGCCGCGGACGCTTGTGATATAGTTGCCGCTCGGGTTTTGGAACGCGACGCCGCTTACTCCGAGCGCCTTTTCGATGACGTTCAGCACAGTCGCTCCCGCGGGGACGGTGACGCGCGTCGGCGCGATCCACGTCTCCAGATTGTTCTTTTTCAGCGTGTGCGTCTCGCCGCCCTCGCCGTGGGCGCTGTCGCCGAGGAGCGAGAACGTGACCGTAACGGTCTGCTGCGGCGCGGATGAAGCCTCGACCGTGATCGGCACGGTCGCCGTCATGCCGCCGTAGGAGACGGTGACCAGCGTATCCTCCGCTGTCAGCTCGCGCGCGGGGGCGTAGGTGTAGTCGGCGATCTCCGCCGCCGCGCCGTTTTCATACGTCGCCGTGACGGTCATGCCGTTCGGGTCGAACGCCTCGCCCGCCGTGTAGGCGGTCTTGCGCGGCATCGTCGTGACCGCGATCGAGGTCAGCTGCGGCTGCGTGACCGTGACGGGGATCTGCGCCGTCAGGCCGCGGTAGGCGACCGTGACGGCGGTCGTGTCCGCGGTCAGCGTCTCGGGCGAGACGGTGTAGCTCGAAACCGTCTGCGAAGCGCCGTCTTCATAGCGCGCCGTGACGGTCAGATGTTCGGGGTCGAACGCGTCGCCCGCATAATACGCGGTTTTGACGCCGCCCGTCTCCAGCTCGAGCGCTGTCAGTGCCGCGTCCGAGACCGTAACGGGGATCACGATATCCGGCAGCGCGCCGAAGCGCCCTTCGCGAAACGCCGCGTTCGTGTTGGCGCCCTTGCCGGTCTCGCGCGTAAGCGCGCGATGCTCGCCGAAGCGGTCGCCGAAGCCGAGCGCCATCACAGTGCCGCCGGAGAGCGTGAACGTCTCGCCGCGGAAGTCCGCGGGTACGGTCAGCGCGTCGGTCTTCTGATAGACGACGTTGCCGAAGCCGACCGTTTTTCGCGTGAGAAGATCGGCGACCGTCTGCGCGCCGCGGCTCGACGCGAAGTTATACTGCGCCGTCGCGCCGCCGGCGATCAGCCCGTCTGCGCCGCCGACGTCCGTGTAGACGGCGACGGCGTTCATGTTATAGACGCCCGCCAGCTTGTTGACCGGATGATACAGACGGTCGAACACGATCGACAGCGCGTCGCCCGGATGTACCGGATCGCCGCCGTTGACCGTGACCGTCACTTTTTTTGCCGTGACGATCTGATACGCCGTGTCGCCGCCGTGCGTCACGCGGACGATATTGCGCCCCTCGGTCAGCGGCACGGTAACGCTGCCGTCGGCGTTTTCTGCAAGCGGTGTGAAGCCGCCGTAGCACACCGTATCACCGACGGTCGGGTTGGCGACCGCGACCGTACTGCCAGCAGTCGCCGGTGTAAAGGTGTATGCGCCCGCGTCGCCGGTGAAGTAGATCACGTCCAGCTCCGCGTCGATACTGTCGCCCGCGAGCTTGTCGGGATTCTCGCCTGCGTTTACGGTCATGCCGGTCGCAAGCTCGCCGGTCTCGCCGACTGTGACGACGGCGACGCCCGTGTTTTCCTGCCACGCCGCGCCGAACAGCGGACCGCCCGCAGCGCCGGGCGCGTTCATGGCGTCGTAGGCGGCGAGCACGATCGCCGTGCCCTCGCCGACGGCGGTGATGAGCCCGTCCGCGGAGACCGTGACGACGCTTTCGTCGGGCGCGCCGTTTTCATTCAGCACGGTATAGTGCCAGTCCGGCTCGACAAAGTTGTTGCCGACGGGATCGTCGACCGCCTGCCAGCTGCGCAGGCAGAAGAGCGGATACGTGTCCCCCGCCGCCGCGAGCCGCAGCCAGCCCGCCGCGTTCACGTTCATGTAGACGTCCGCGACGTTATAGCCGCCGTTGGCGCTCACGTCGCGCACGGTCGCCGTGCGGCTGTCGGACAGCGTGACCGTCTGCTCGTACGCGCCGTTAAAGCGAAACAGCGAGACGGTCGGCGCGCGGGTGTCGTCCGAAACGTGATACCGATAGGTCCTGCCGTCCGTCAGCGCGAAGCTGTAGGTGGTCACATCGCCGTTTTGCTCGGTAAAAACCGGCTCGACCGGATCAAAGGACCTGTAGTTGTAGCCGGAGAAGTTTTTCTCCTCCAGCTCCAGCGCCGCGTCCGACGGCACGGTGATCGACGCGTTCGCCGCAGGCGAAGCGAAGACCGCGTTCGCGGACGCCAGCAATACAAGCGCCAGAAACAGCGCCGCCGCTCTTTTCATCTGGTCTGCCTCCTAAAAGGGATCGGGGACAAGCCCCGATCCCCTTCCGTCGTAATGATTACAGCACGATGCCGTAGCCGCCGGCAAGATATTGCCGCAGCATCAGCAGATCGCGCATGTTGACGGTGCCGTTGCCGTCCAGATCCGCAACTGCCGTCGCCAGCGCGATACCGTAGCCGCCGGCAAGATGCTGACGCAGCATCAGCAGGTCGCGCATGTTGACGGTGCCGTTGCCGTCCATATCGCCGCGCTGCACCGCCGCCGCCTCGACCGTGACGATGCACGCCGGCGCGGTGATGGCGGTGACGGTCGCCTCGTTGACCGTCTTCGTCTTCACGGCGGAGACGACGTAGGTGCCCGCCTCGGCAAAGGTCACGCTCACGGTGCCGTCGGCGGCGGTCACGAATGTGGTCGCCGTGCCGTTTGCGGTGATCGTCGCGCCCTCACAGGCGGCGAACTGCATGTTGAAGGACTCGTCCCAGTACGACTCCTCCAGCGTCAGCGTCAGCGCTTCGCCCGCCGTGACGGTCGCGGTAGTCTGATCAAAGCGGACGTACGGCTCGCTGTCGGGATAACTGCTCTGCATGATGTAGGCGTCGACCGTACAGCCGTCGGTGACAGCCGTGTCGAGGTTCCAGACGCTGACGTCGCCGTGATCGACCTGATAGCCGAACATCCTACTGTTTTCGTCGCCCCAGAGTTTTGTCAGGCTCTTGCCGTAGGTTGCGTCGTCGACGGAGCCGTAGCCCGCCGCGGCGCCGCCTTCGTAGAACGCCTCATGCGCGGCGTAAAGCGCGTCGTCGACCGTATACGCCGCCTTGCCGGTCAGCGTGACCGGCGCCAGCGCGACGGGGTTGCCGTCTTTATCATTCACGATCTCGCCGTATTTGCTGATCGTCACGTTGACCGTGATATCGACCGGCTCCGGCTGCGGCGCGGCGGCGTTGACCGTGACGCGCAGCAGCGGCATGATGACGTCCGTATAGTCGTTGCTCAACACGGTGACGAGATACTCGCCCGGCTCGGCAAACGAGACCGTGCAGCTGTCCTCGTCGTCAAATTCCGCCGAGGGATCGAACGGGGTGATTTCGCCCGTCTGCGCGTCGACGAGCGCCAGCGGGGTCTCCTCATAGAAGCCCTCTTCGGTCTGCGAGCCGTTGCGGTACGCCTCGTCGATCGTCATGGACCACATGCCGTACATATAGCCCGTGACCTTCAGCGTCAGGTCGCCCGGCGCGTCCAGCGTGACGGCGTCCAGCCGCGCGCCGGCTTCGTCCACGAACCACGTGTAGTAGTCCATGTAGTACATCGTGTCGACGTAGGTGAAGAACTCCACCACGTCGCCGTCCGCGACCGCCGCCTCCGCCACGCTGAGCCCGAGATAGCTGTCGGGATAGCCCTGCCGCGTGACGGTCTGCGTCGTATCGACCGGCGCGGCGCCGTTCACGGCAAAGCCGAACGCCGTGGTGCTCTCGCCGAAGAGCTTTTTGACGTAGCCGTTTTCGACCACAAGCAGCTCGTCTGCCGTCTCGGAGGCGAAAGCGTCTTCAAACGCGATCTCGTGCGCCTTGACCAGCACGTCGAGCGCGCTGACGCCGCTCGTGACGCTGTCGGTATAGCCGTAGCCCTCCGCCAGGTCGGACGAAACCGTGACGTCCGTGCTTGCCGCCGGCGCGGTCACGAAGACGCCCTCCATCTGCGCGGTGAAGCTGACCGTGACCTGCGTCGGTTCCTGCGTGATGACCGTCGTCTCATCCGGTTCTGTGATCGGTTCTCCGTCCGCCAGCGCGACCGTCGGCAGCAGACCGACGACCAGCACGAGCACAAGAAGCAGGCTGATGATCTTCTTTTGCATGATGATCCTCCCTTTCTGCGGACATAAAGCGCCCGCACGAGACCGTGTGGGCGCAGTGATGCTTTCCGGCAGACGCGCGGTGACGGCGGACGTCCGTCGGCAGCAGCGTATCTGACTGAACCGTCCCCGGTATCACAGTGACCCACTCGCGGGGATTTGCACCCCATTCCGCTCCGGCAAAGCCGGGAGCTGGACAGGTTATCATTTGAAGTGCAACACTGAGAAAAACAAAAGAAGACAACATGACACCCAATCGTGTAGAATGTTTGTACCACTAAAACACGCACGGGAGGGAATCATGTTGTCCTACAAACATTTT
>JAFSXP010000015.1 GCA_017443965.1 Oscillospiraceae bacterium | reverse complement strand
TACCGAGAAATTCTGCAATTTTACGAATGCTGTATCCTTGCGCCAAAAGTTCTTGTCGAAATATCCGCTCATCCAGTGTAAATTGTTTGTAGGACAACATGATTCCCTCCCGTGCGTGTTTTAGTGGTACAAACATTCTACACGATTGGGTGTCATGTTGTCTTCTTTTGTTTTTCTCAGTGTTGCACTTCAAATGATAACCTGTCAGGCTCCCTCTTTGAGGGAGCTGTCAGCGAAGCTGACTGAGGGAGTTACTCCCTCCGTCTCGCCTTCGGCGAGCCACCTCCCTCTTTGAGGTAGGCATGCGGCGCGTCGAGGACGCCGTGGCGTACGGCGAAAGAATAGGAGCGGGGAATCTCCCCCACTCCTGCGATCATATCGATATGCTCTTTCAGCCGTTCTCCCGCTTGGATTGCCCGCATGAGCAGGATGAGACATACCCGGCGTTCACGCTGCCGCATTTTTTGCATTTCCAACTGCTGCTGTTGTGCGTTGCAGATGTATAATCGACAGCTTTGGAAGAAATCGGATGTGCCTCGCCTGTCCTCTGCGTGTCGTTGGAAACGGTTTCGCTCCCCATCTGTTTGATCATCCACCGAGTCGTCATGTCCGGAAGCGCCGCAACAATCGTATAGCCGACCACGCCCAAAAGCAAACAAAGCCAGAAGTAACCGCTTCCCGAATAACCCTTATCTTCTGCGATCGATTGAAATCTCTTCGCAATGAGAATATCAATGACCAATGCGATAATTGCGAAAAGAATGTACACAACTACCATAAACGACGTCCTCTCTTTCTTTAACTGCCTTTTGTTTTCCGGCGATCTGCCTGTCCGCAGCACACCTTTTTGATAAATAGGAATTATCCCTCCTGTAAATATACATAAATACTTCCTATTTGTCAAGACTGATAGGAGGTATGCTTCCTATAGAAGGAAAAAAGGGGGTGCCGGAATGCTGAACATGGACAAGCGGGCGATCGGGAACAAGCTGCTGGAGCGCAGAAAACGGCTCGGGCTGACGCAGGAGGAGGTCGCCGAGGCCGCCGGGCTGTCGGGACGCACCTACGCGGACATCGAACGCGGCACGTCGAACATGCGCATTGAAACGGCGCTGCGCATTTGCGACGCGCTGCGGATCACGCCGGACGCCATCCTGACGCAGTCCGATCCGAAGGACGCGCCGAGCATGGAGCTGCTTTTGCAGCGGCTTCGGCAATGCACGCCCGACGAGCAAAGCACCGCGCTTGCGCTGCTCGACGTCTATCTGCGATCCATCCGCCGCTGACCGCCGGAATACAATCCGGCGGTGTTTTTATGAGATCGGATATTTGGATTGTAAAAAACTTCAAACTATGGTATATATGTTATAGAACCCCATTACAAATGAAAGCAGAGGATAACACTATGCCGAAAACCGCGAAGGATATCATGAAGCTCATCGCCGAGCAGGACGTGAAGATGGTCGACTTCAAGATCGTCGACATCGGCGGACAGTTCCGTCACGTCACCATCCCCGCAGAGCATTTCAGCGAAGACACCATGGAAAACGGCATCGGCTTCGACGCCTCCAACTACGGCTACGCCGTGGTGGAAAAGAGCGATATGGTCTACATCCCCGATCCGGACACCGCCATGATCGACCCGTTCTGTGAGGTCAAAACGCTTTCGATGATCGGCAACGCCATGATCATCGACTATCCCAAGAACCGCCCGCTGGCGCAGTACCCGCGCAACATCGTGCTCGCCGCCGAGCAGTATCTGAAGGACACCGGCATCGCGGACACGATGCTGATTTTGCCGGAGTTCGAGTTCTATCTGTTCGACCAGGTCGGCTGGAAGGTCGATCACAACAACATCGCCGTGTCGCTGGACGCGCAGCAGGCGCACTGGAACAGCGACGTCGAGGGCTTCGGCGTGATCGTCCCGTTCCAGAAGCACTACCACGTGGCAAAGCCGCTGGACAAGACCTACGAGTGCCGCAGCGAGATGTGCATGGAGATCGAAAAGGCGGGCATCCCCGTCAAGTACCACCATCCCGAGGTCGGCGGCGCCGGACAGTTCGAGATCGAGCCGCTGCTGGGCAAGATGTCCGCGATGGCGGACGGCAGCATGATGATCAAGTACATCATCCACAACGTCGCGGACAAGCACGGTCTGACCGCCACGCTGATGCCGAAGCCCGTCTACGGCGAGGCGGGCAGCGGCATGCATGTGCATATGCTGCTGCTCAAGGACGGCGAGCCGGTCTTCTCCGACGACGGCGGCTATTCGCATCTGAGTAAGGAAGCGCACTGGTTCATGGGCGGTCTGCTGAAGCACATCGCGTCGCTGTGCGCGATCACGAACCCCTCCACCAATTCCTTCAAGCGGCTGGTGCCGGGCTTCTAGGCGCCGGTGACGGTCGGCTACGCCACGTCGAACCGCAGCGCGGTCATCCGCATCCCCGCCTACGCGAAGTCGCCCAAGGCGCGCCGCTTCGAGCTGCGCAACCCCGACGCGACCTGCAACCCGTACTTCTGCTACGCGGCGATCCTGATGGCGGGCATCGACGGCATCCAAAACAAGATCGACCCGCACGAAAACGGCTGGGGTCCGTACGACATGAACCTGTTCGACCTGCCCGAGGAGGAGAAGAAAAAGCTGCATCAGCTGCCGACCTCGCTGGAGCAGGCGCTGGACGCGCTGGAGGCGGATCACGACTGGCTGACCGCGGGCGGCGTCTTCCCCGAGGAGCTGATCGCCAACTTCCTGAAGACGAAGCGCGCCGAATGCCGCGAGCTTTCCCAGATCCCGCATCCCGCGGAATTCGAGAAGTACTACAATCTGTAAGCAATACGCGGCGGGCGTTGATAAACGCCCCTACGGCGCGTCGGGAACGACGCGCCACGCAAAACCTCCATCCTCCGGGGTAGCGAAGCGGCGCCGTGGGAGTGAATGACATGCCGGTGGCATGTCAGAGCCGCGGCGTGACCGAGCGAGCCGCGAGACGGTGCCGAGCGAAGCGAGGCGGAGGGGGTCACACAGCGGGATCGTACCGCGGCATCACCCCCTCAGGCGCTTCGCGCCAGCTCCCCCAAAGGGGGAGCTTTCCGCGGTGGCAGCGCCGCACGAAAGCACAAAAAACAGGGTGCCGTCGGCACCCTGTTTTTTTATGTTCGCTTCACGCCGTCGGGAAGGTCGGGAAGTTCTTCGCCGTCGGCGAGACGCTGCTTTTTCCCGTGGGACAGCTTTTTCAGCCGGTATTCCAGCTTCGACGCCGCCGGGCGGTCGGGCGCCTCCCACAGCGCGGCAAAGCCGACCGGCTTTTTGAGCGCGGTGTACCTCGCGCCGCCGGAGCCGCGTCCCGCGGTGTGCTCTTTCAGCCGCCGTTCGGGATCGGTCGTGATGCCCGCGTAGAGCGAGCCGTCCTCACAGCGGAGGAGATAGACGAACCAACTCATACGTCCTTGCTCTGCGGCAGGTTCCAGCGGAAATGCGCCGCCAGCAGGCGGATCACGATGACCGTGACCGCGCCCGCGATCATCGACCACAGCGGCGAGACGTTCCACAGAAACGTGCAGACCGCCGCACCGGCAAGGCACGCCAGCGCGTAGATGCGTTTGGTGAACAGCGTGGGCAGTTCGTTTGCCAGCACGTCGCGCAAAATGCCGCCGCCCGTGGCGGCGATCGTGCCGACGAACAGCATCGGGAACACGCCCGCGGCGGGATACGCCGCGATCGTCGTGCGCACGCCGATCACGGTGAAAAGTCCGATGCCCAGCGTGTCGGCAAGCAGCATCGCGAGGTCGAACGCCTTTTCGTTGCGCGTCAGAAGCCGCCGCACGGGACGGATATACATCAGCGCCGCCATGCAGATGGCGATGATCGCGTAGGTCGGATCGCGGAACATGCTTGGCGGCGTGATGCCGAGCAGCAGATCGCGCAAAATACCGCCGCCCGTCGCCTCGACAAGCCCGAGGATGACGACGCCGAAGGGGTCCATGTGCTTTTTGACGCCCTTCATCGCGCCCGAGGCGGCGAACGCCACCACGCCGAGATATTCCACCCAGCGCAGCCATGCGGCAATCGTCGTCACAGCGCATCCCCTCCCAGCGCGGTGAACACCTTGCCGAGCGGCTCGTGCAGCACGAGCTGCGCCGCGCCATCATAGGGCGTCACGTCGCGGTTGATAAGCGCCAGTTTCCCGCCGCCGTAGTAGCGCAGCAGGCCCGCCGCGGGATAGACCGTCAGGCTGGTGCCGCCGACGATCAGGACGTCCGCCTGCGAGATCGCGCGGATCGCGCCGTCCAGCGTCTCGCCGTCCAGCCCCTCCTCGTACAGCACGACGTCCGGCTTGACGACGCCGCCGCATTCGCAGCGCGGCACGCCGGGGAAATCGCGGATGAACTCGGCGGGGAAGAATTTGCCGCAGCGCTGACAGTAGTTGCGCAGCACGGAGCCGTGCAGCTCATAGACCTTTTTGCTGCCCGCCTTCTGATGCAGACCGTCGATGTTCTGCGTCACGACGGCGGAGAGTTTCCCCTCCTGTTCCCAGCGCGCCAGCGTGTAGTGCACGACGTTCGGCTGCGCCTCGAGCGGCAGCATCTTCTTACGGTAGAAATCATAGAAATACTCGGTGTTGCGCTCGAAAAACGAGTGCGACAGGATCTCCTCCGGCGGGTAGTCGTACTGCTGATGATACAGCCCGTCCACGCTGCGGAAATCGGGGATGCCGCTCTCGGTGCTGACGCCAGCGCCGCCGAAAAAGACGATGCGCTTCGCGCCGTCCACCCATGCTTTCAGCGTTTCGATCATTTCTTTTCCCCCTGCATCGCTTCCCACTCCGCCTCGACCTCGGCGGCGAATTTCTTCTCCGCGCGCGTCTTGGTCGGAAGCGTCACTTTCTCGTATAAGTCCGGTCTTCTTTCATGCGTGCGGTGCAGCGACTGCTTTTTGCGCCAGCGGTCGACCGCCGCGTGGTCGCCGGACAGCAGCACCTGCGGCACCGCCATGCCGTGCCAGACCTCGGGACGCGAATACTGCGGGTATTCCAGAAGCCCGTCCCAGTGGCTCTCGTCCGTGAAGCACTCCTCGCCGCCGAGCACGCCCGGCACAAGGCGGCACACGGCGTCCGCCACCGCCATGGCGGGGATCTCGCCGCCCGTCAGCACGAAGTCGCCGAGGGACAGCTCCTCGTCCGCGCACTCGTCGATAAACCGCTGATCCACGCCCTCGTAATGCCCGCAGAAGGATCAGATTGTCATATCCCGCCAGACGCTTCGCGTCCGCCTGCGTGAACGTTTTGCCGCACGGCGACAGGAAGATCGTGTGCGCCGGCGCGCCGATCTCGTCGCAGACCGCCTGCCAGCAGCGAAACAGCGGATCGCACTGCATAATGGCGCCTCTGCCGCCGCCGTAGGGATAGTCGTCCACCTGATTTTGGCGGTTTGCCGTGTAGTCGCGGATCTGATGCGCGCGCAGCGTGATCAGTTCCTTTTTCTGCGCCCTGCCGAGGATGCTCTCGTCCATCATCGCCATCAGCGCGTCGGGAAACAGCGTCAGAAAATCAATCCGCATCGCTCGCCATCCCCTCTATCGTCACGACCTCCATCACGCCCGCCTCCACGTCGATCTTCTTCACGAATTCCTTTACTGCGGGGATCTGGTACTCCCGCTCCCCTTTGACGATATACACGTCGTGCCGTGGCATGTCCCACACGTCCGCGACGACGCCGATCTCGCCGGTCTGATCGAAGACGGTCATGCCGATCAGATCGTCCACGAACACGCTGCCCGCGGGCAGTTTCGCGTCGGCGCGGCTTATCATGATCTGCTTGCCGCGCAGCGCCTGCGCCGCCTCGATACCGTCCACGCCCTTGAGCTTCAGCAGCACGCAGGTCTTCTGCACGCGGGCGGACTCCACCGCCACGGGCGCGCCGTCGATGTAGAGCGTTTTGAAATCCAGCAGGAATTCCGGACTGTCCGCCCACGGCAGCACGCGCACCTCGCCGCGGACGCCGTGGGTATTGACGATCTCGCCCGCCGGAAGATAAGTTTTCATGGCAACCGCTCCGTTCTTTTTCTTCTTGTCATCATTTTACCACGAAGCCCGAAAAAGCACAAGGCGAAAACGATGCTGCAAATACGCCTCCCCCGGAGAGGGAGCCGCGAGACGCTGGCGCGAAACGAGACTGCGTGGTAGATAAGGCTCCCTCTGACGAGGGAGCTGGCACGGCGCAGCCGTGACTGAGGGAGAGAAAGCCGTCCGCAACAGACCGTTTCCAATAGAAGATACGCGGTCTACCCCTCCGTTCAAGTTTTCGAGGCGCATTTGCGGCGTGAAAGATCAAGTCAGCGCCGCAGCCGGAATGAATCAGCGGTTACTTGAGAGGAGGCATTTCCGCTGCGGCGGGAAAAAAGAAATAAATTGACGCTTCGCGTCATGATTTGCGCTTCGCGCATGATTTCTCGCTCCGCTCCGTGAATTGAATCGCGCCTTACGCGCCGCAGCGCAATTCATGCCCGTAGGGCAATTCATGACCGCAGGTCAATTCACGCGCCGTCAGGCGCAATTCATTGCCGCGCATACGCGCGGCAAATTTCCGCGTTGCAGGCGCGGCGGAACTGTGCTATACTGTTTTTTGTCGAAACACACAAAAGGAGGCGAAGGCATGGCGAAGCAGGAACCGTTCCGCAGCGAGGCGGCGCAGGCGCTGGCACAGTCCGGCGACGGCGACGCGGCGCTGGTATATCTTGCGATGTGCGCCGGGACGCAGGCTCAACTGCCGCCCGAGCGGCTGGAAAGCGCCATGCTGACGCTCCGCCGTCTCGGGCTCGTCGAGCAGACCGTCCGGCAGACGCACCGTCCGGAGTACACCGAGCGGGACGTGACAGACGGACTCGGCACCAAGGAGTTCGGCGCGCTGGTCGGGCAGGTGCAGCGGATGCTGGGCAGGCTGCTGTCCACGGAGGAGCTCAAGTGCCTGTTGTCGATCCACGACTATCTGCGCATGCCCGCCGAGGTGACGGCGGTGCTGGTGTCGTACTGCATCCGGCGCGCGAAGCTGCGCGGCGGCAGGCTGCCGACGATGCGCGCCATCGAAAAAGAGGCGTACGCCTGGGCGGATCTCGGCATCGACACGGCGGACGCGGCGGTCGCGCACATGCGCGAGCAGCTGCAGAAGCAGTCGCGCGTGGGCAAAATTTGCGCGATCATCCAGATCAGCGGCAGAAGCCTGACCGCGCCGGAGCTGCGCTATGTGGAGAGCTGGATCGAATGGGGGTTCCCCGACGACGCGATCCGGCTGGCATACGAAAAGACGTGCCTCAACACCACGGGGATGAAATGGGCGTACATGAACGGCATCCTCAAGCGGTGGCACGAAAAGGGGCTGCACACGATCGCGGAGATCGAGCAGGGCGACACGGCGAAGCCGCACACGCAAGCAAAGAAGAACGGCTTATCCGCGCTGGAGCAGGAAGTGATTGCCCAGTTGATGGAGGAGGACTGAACATGGCGTATTCCGCATCGGTAATCAGTCGGGCAAAAGCACGGTTGGAACAGGATCGGCAAGCTGCCGCTGCCGATGACGACCGCAGGATCGCAGCGATCTATGAAAAATGCCCGCGGCTCGAGGAGATCGACCGCGCGCTGCGCGCCACCATGGCGAAGGTGATGACGGCGACTTTTTCGGCGGGCGGCGACACGCAGACCGCGCTGGAGACCGTGCGCAAGGAGAATCTTGCGCTGCAGCAGGAGCGGAGTTGGCTTTTGCAGGCAAACGAGATCGACGAGAGCGATCTCGAGCGGCAGCCCGTCTGCCCGCTGTGCGGCGGCACGGGTTACGTCGGCGAGCGGATGTGCGAATGTCTGCGCGAGCTGTGCCGTCAGGAGCAGACGAAGGAGCTCTCCGGTCTGCTCGCCGGACGCGAGACGTTCGACGGATTCTGCTTGGATTATTATCCGGAAGGCAAGCCGCGGCAGGAAATGGAGCGCGTAAAAAACGCCTGCATAGAATACGCAAAGACATTTACCGCCGGCGCGCCCTCTATGCTGTTTACCGGCGGCACGGGGCTGGGCAAGACACATCTTTCCGCGTGCATCGCGCGGCAGGTCGCCGAAAACGGGTACAGCGTCGTCTACGACACGGCGGGGCAACTCTTTTCCGACTTTGAGGCGGCGAAATTCGGCGGCTACGACGACGAGAACCAGTCGCGCACGAAGCGCTATCTCGAGTGCGATCTGCTGATCATCGACGATCTCGGCACCGAGATGATCACGCAGTTCACGCAATCGGTGCTGTATCAAGTTATCAACACGCGCATGATCGCGCAGCACGCAACAATTATATCCACCAACTTAACGCCGAACGAATTAAAGGATCGTTATCTGCCGCAGATCTTTTCCCGCTTATTCGGCACGTTCAAGGTCTGGCAATTCTACGGCGAGGATATCCGTTTTCTGCGCCGAAAAAAGGGGGCGATGCCATGAAGCGCGTGTACCGCCGTGAGGCGGCGATTTTGCCGAGCATGTGCGACAGCGCGGGACGGCTCAGCGTGCCCGGCACGTTCGCGCTGTTCATGGACGCTGCCACCGAGCACGCAGAGGCGCTGGGCGTCGGGCTGCGCGCGATGGCGGCGAAGAACCTCTTTTGGCTGACCGTGCGCACGCGCGTGCGGTTTTTCCGCCGCCCCGCGATGATGGAGACCGTGACGGTCGAGACATTTCCCGAGGACGCGGGCAGGGTGCGCTGTGACCGCGACTACCGCCTGCTGTGCGGCGAAGAGCTGCTTGCCGCAGGCAAAACCGAATGGGCGATCCTCGACACGGCGACGGGCAAGCTCCGTCCCGCGCAGGACGTGATGCCCGCAGGTATTGAGCCGCCCGTGACGCCCGTGTGGGAGGAGCCGTTTTCCCGCATTGACGAGGATTTCTCCGGCGCGGAGGCGCTGGGCGCGTACACCGTCGCGTCGACGGACATCGACCTCGGCGGGCACATGAACAACGCCGCCTACATCCGCGCGCTGGCGGGGATGTTCCCGGGCAAAGTGTGGAACGCCATGCGCATCCGCGAGCTGGAGGCGGTGTTCCGCGCGCCGTGCTTCGAGGGCGATACGATCGCCGCCGTGCGGAGAACGGCGGACGGCGCGACCGATATTCGTATGCGCGTCGGCGAAAAGACCGTGCTGCTGGCGCGGCTCGTGAGTGAGTAAACAAACAAAAAGCTGCCGTCGGCAGCTTTTTTGTTCTTGTCAGCGCTACACCAAAGGGACAGGTTATCATTTGAAGTGCAACACTGAGAAAAACAAAAGAAGACAACATGACACCCAATCGTGTAGAATGTTTGTACCACTAAAACACGCACGGGAGGGAATCATGTTGTCCTACAAACATTTTACACTGGATGAGC
>JAFSXP010000180.1 GCA_017443965.1 Oscillospiraceae bacterium | reverse complement strand
TTCGCTTGGACATGGTAACCTTCTTTCGTGAGGTGAGCGTATGACGGTCTACGGCGACGTGGTGTTCGCGGTGAACGCGGTGCCGGATTTTCTCCTGCTGCTGCTCGGCGCGCGGCTCTGCGGCTATCCCGTGCGCAGGTGGCGCGCCGCCGTCGCCGCGGCGGTCGGCGGGCTTTACGCCGTGGCGGTCGTGCTGCCGGTGCCGCCGCTGATGCGCACGGCGTGGTGCCGGGCGCTGTGCTATCTCGTCATGGCGGCGGTCGCCTACGGCGTGCGTCTTCGCGCGATCCGCCCCGCGTTTCTGACGCTGCTGTGCGGCGCGGCGTTTGCCGGCGTCGCCTACGCGCTGGCGCAGATCTTCTCCGCGGAGTTCGTCACACTGCGCGGGCAGGTCTACTATCCCGCGTCGGCGCGGATGCTGCTGATCCTCGCGGGCGTTTTCTATCTGGCGGCGGGACTGCTGGCTGCCGGCGCGGCGCGCCACGGCTCGCGCGAGACGGTGCCGCTTTATATCGCCTGCGGAAAAAACGCCGTCACGGTCACGGCGCTGTACGACACCGGAAACACGCTGCGCGATCCCGTCAGCGGGCAGGAGGTGATCGTGCTGGACGGCGGCTACGGCAAAGAGCTCGTCGGCTCGACGCCGACGAGCGACGCGAGCGCGTGGGTGCAGAGCCATCCGGAGCTGAAGCCGCGACTGGTGCCGTACCGCGCCGTCGGCACGGACGGGGGACTGCTCGCCGCCGTGCCGTGCCGCGTGCGGATCGGGCGGAAAAAAGAACAAAACGCGCTCGTGGCGCTGTCGCCGAACGGACTTTCGGACGGCGGCGGCTGCGGGGCGCTGATCGGAGGAATGGCGGTTTGAAACAATATTTGATCCTGTGGCTGCTTCGCTTTGTGCGGCCGACAAAAGTTCTGTACATCGGCGGCAGCGATATCCTGCCGTCGCCCGTCGCGCCGGAGGAGGAGCGCGAACTGCTCGAGCGGCTTGCCGCGGGCGATCACCTTGCCAAGCAGACGCTGATCGAGCACAATCTGCGGCTGGTCGTGTATATCGCGCGGCGGTTCGAGAACACCGGCGTCGGGATCGAGGACCTCATCTCCATCGGCACGATCGGACTGATCAAGGCGGTGGGGACGTTCCGCGCCGACAAGAACATCAAGTTGGCGACGTACGCCTCGCGCTGCATCGAAAATGAAATCCTCATGCACATCCGCAAGATCAGCAGTCGCCGCGGCGAAATTTCGCTCGACGAGCCGATCAACACCGACTGGGACGGCAACGAACTGCTGCTTTCGGACGTGCTGGGCACCGAGAATGATATCGTGATGCGCCCGATGGAGGAGGACGCCGAACGGCAGCTTCTGCGCGAGGCGCTGGACCGTCTGCCGCCGCGCGAGCGCGAGATCGTCACCATGCGCTACGGGCTCGCCGGCCGCGCCGAGCGGACGCAGAAGGAGGTCGCGGACAGTCTGGGCATCTCGCAGTCGTACATCTCGCGGCTGGAAAAGCGCATCATGCTGCGCCTTCGCCGCGATCTCAGCAAGCAGTTTTCCCAATAAAAAAACGCCCGTCAGGGCGTTTTTTTTTACGATGGGATCACGGTCAGTCCATGATCGCGCATCATCTGCTCGGCGGCGGCGATCTCCTCGCTTGTCGGCAGACGGTCCGGCAGTGTGTTTTCCATGCCGAGCGCTTCATATTTGGAGCCGGCGTAGTTGTGGTACGGCAGCACGCGCACAGCGCGGATCCCGCCGAGCTTTTGCAGAAATGCGCCGATGGCGGGAATCTCACGATCCGTGAAATCTGGCACGTAGGGGATGCGCACCTCGACCTGCGCGCCGCATGTGCGGAGCTTCTGCAAATTCTCCAGAATCAGTTTGTTCGAGCGCCCCGTGCAGCGGATGTGCGTCTGCTCGTCAATGGCTTTCACGTCGTACAGGAACACGTCCGTGTACGGCAGCACCTTTTCAAAGCTCCGCCACGGGACGCAGCCGCAGGTGTCCACCGCGGTGCGGACGCCGCTCGCCTTCAGTTTTTTGAGCAGTTCGGCGCAGAAATCCGCCTGCAGCAGACATTCGCCGCCGGACAGCGTCACGCCGCCGCCCGACTCCTCGTAAAAGTCCCGGTCTTCCAGCAGCTTCGGCAGCAGCGCGTCGGTATCCATCTCTTCGCCGAACAGCTCCAGCGCCTTTTCGGGGCAGACCGCCGCGCACTTGCCGCAGGCTTCGCAGCGTTCGCGGTCAACGCCACGCGGCGAAATGCTCTGCGCACCGTTTGGACACGCCGCCGCGCATAAGCCGCACGAAATGCACTTCTGCGCGTAGAGGGCAAGCTGCGGCGTTCCCTCCAGCCCCTCGGGGTTGTGGCACCATTTGCAGCGCAGCGGGCAGCCCTTCAGAAACACGGTCGTCCGGACGCCGTCGCCGTCGTGCACGGCGAAGCGCTTGACCGAAAATACACGCCCCGTCATACCGCGCTCGCCCTCTTGATGTAGGCGTCCTGCTCCTCGCGGCTGAGGTTATTCCACAGCACGTTCCAGCCGCAAACGCGCACCTGCAGATTGCGGTACCGCTCGGGATGCGCCTGCGCGTCGCGCAGCGTCGATGCGTCAAACACGTTGAACTGGACCGACATACCGCCGCCGTGCAGATAGACGTCGAGGATGCTCTTCATCGCGTTCAGACCGTCCTCGCCCTGAATGGCGGAGGGGTGCAGCATCAGATCGACGCAGAAACTCTCGTGGTAATCGGAAGGCGTCAATTGCAGCACGCTGTGCACCAGCGCGGTCACGCCGCCCAGATCCATGCCGACGGTGGGATCGGCGTTTTTGGAGATCTCCTGCCCGGCGAGCCGTCCGTCCGGCGACGCGCCGGTCTTCTTGCCCTGCCGCACGAACTGCATCGCCGAGTGCATCGTCGCCTTGTAGACGCCGCCGCGCACGTTTTTGCGCTTCTGCACGTACGACGAGAAGAAATCGGCGATCTCCTTGGCGCACGCATCGGCGAGCGGATCGCCGACGCCGTACTTGTGCGGCGAGCAGAGGATACGTCTGCGCAGCAGTTCGTGCCCCTCGTAATTCGCGTCTAAGATCTCGTTGAACTGCGCGATGGTCAGCGCTTTTTCCTCATAGACAAGTTCGCGCACCGCCATCATCGCGTCGACCGCCGAGGCGATGCCGCAGATCAGGATCGAGGAGTTGTTGAATTTCACGCCGCCCTGATAGCCGTCGTACGCGCGCTCGAGGCTCGTCGCGATCGTCGCGGAGTACAGCGACGACGGGTTGATGTACGAAAGGTACGGATCGTACGCGTCGGCGCAGCGGAACGTCAGATCGGCAAGATGCGCGATCTGCGCCAGCACCGCGCCGCGGAACTTCTCATAGGTGTCCAGCGTCTCCGGCGCGCCGGTGTGTACGCCGATCTGCTTGCCGTAGGCGGCGTCCCAGCCGTCGCGCATGGCGTACAGCACCGCCTTCAGCGGATTGACGTAGCCCGTGCCGGTGGAGACCTCGTTTGCGCGCACGCCGGTCTCGTAGCAGCCGCGCAGATCGAAGTCCTGCGCCTCTTCCGCCGTCGCGCCGTATGCCATGATCGCGCGCCGATGCCCCGGCTCGCAGCAGAACACGAACGACGAATCGCCCCCGCGGATATAGGACAGCACTTTTTTGAGAAAGTCCTGCGGGATGTTGTCATTCAGCTTGATCTGGATCTTCGGGTTGTACATCCCAGCTTCGTGGCGCATGTCGATGATGTCGTGCGACAGGTCGCAGATGCGGCAGTTCCCGTCGGCGTTGGTGCCGCCGAGGTACAGCGGCTGCCCCCAGTAGTTGCCGATCGCCTGCCACTGCATCATGAAATACGTTAGGAACTCGCGGATCTCGTCGCGGGTGAACGTGCCGTTTGCCAGATCGCGCTCGTAGAACGGGCGCAGCGTGTGATCCAGCCCGTTGCCGAGCGACCGCACCTGATAGAAGTCGACCGATTCCGAGATCATGAAGTACAGGTACATCAGCTGCATCGCGTCGAAGATCGTCTCCGGCGCGCCGTCGCGCAGCCGCTTCAGGCTCGGCGCGAGGAGTTTCGCCTTTTCGTGCGTCTGTTCGCTCGCGTAGCGGTACAGGCGGTCGACGAAATCGATCACCGCCGTGTACTCCTCTTCGATGCCGTCAAAGTACGCGCGCTGCTCGTCGGTCAGCGGCTGCGCCGCCTCGCGCTTGGCGCGGTACTGCCGCGCGCGTTCGCGGATGCCGGGAAAGCCAAGCGTCACAAGCGAACCCCAGTCCGGCACGACGTGGTCGAAATCCGGCCAGATGGCGCACGCGCCGCTTTCGTTCATATCGTGCATCAGCTCGCCGATCTCCGGCAGTTTTTCGTCGAAGACCTCCGCCTTCCACTTTTTGAACGTGATCCGGTTGGGAAGGCAGTTCCAACTGTAGAAGCAGGGGAAATAGTCGTGCTCGCTGACGGCGATGCGCGTGTGCTTCAGCACGTAGTCGATCGCCCGCGCTTTGGCGACGGGATGCGGCAGCGAAGCGATCTCCGGCTCCAGCGCCTCGAGACCTGCGCGGATCTCCTCGTCGTCTTCGCCGGTCGCCTCGTCGCACGTCCAGCCGTGATAGGCGCGGCGGCGGTAGGCGTTGAACGGCTCGTCGGGATCGTGATATTTCCGCTCGATATACGGTTTGTCGAGATCAAAGGTCTTCCACATGTCGTTCACCTCATGTTCAGCATAGCGGACGCGGGGGAAATGCACAAGCGCATTTCAAAATAATTTGACAATTTCAAAACAAAAGATTACAATAAAACCGCGAAAGGATGGGCGATATGGACGCTTTCTGGAACGGGGACTTTGTGATTTCAAAGATCGCGCTGTGCTGTTACGTTCCGCCGGGGAAGGGCAGGACGCGCTTTTTGGACCGCCTGCATCACGGCCTCGCGCTGCTTTGCGAGGGCGAGACCCGCTATCACTTCGACGGCGGCGCGCCTGTTACGCTGCACGGCGGCGAGGTGATCTATCTGCCGCAGGGCGCGGACTACCGCGTCGAGCCGCGGGAGGCGGGGGACTGCTACGCCATCAACTTCGACTGGCTGGAAATGCCGCCGATGGCGCCGTTTACCGTCCGTGTACGTGACGCGGCGGCGCTGCGCGCTATGTTCGCCGAGGCGGAGCGCTGCTGGAGACGGAAACGGGACGGCGATCTGCTGCGCTGCCGCTCGCTGCTGTACGGTATTTTCTCCCGTCTGCAGGCGGAGCATGCCCTCGGCTACGGGCACCTCGGCAAGATCCGTCCCGCCGTCGACTGTATCCGCGAGCATTTTGCCGACGAAAAGCTGACGGTCGCGTCGCTCGCAGCGCAGTGCGGTATCACGCCGGAGTATTTCCGCGCGCTGTTCCGCAAGCAGTTCGGCGTCTCGCCGCTCAGGTACATCAACGCGCTGCGCGTCGAGCGCGCGGAGGAGCTGCTGCGCACGGGGCTTTACACGGTGTCGGAGGCGGCGATGCTCTCGGGCTTCGGCGATCTGTCCCAATGCAGCCGCGAATTCAAAAAGGTCCGCGGCGTCCCGCCGTCGACGTATCTGCACAAATAAGAAAACGCACCGTCTGCGGACGGTGCGTTTTCTTATCGTTTCAGCTTCGCGTCCCTCGGCAGCGAGAAGCCGGGCACGAAGCGGTCCCAGCCGGTGAACGTCAGCAGCAGGATCGTGCCGACGATCAGAAAGCTCAGATAGTTTCTGCTGATGATGTCCAGCGACGAAAAGCCGCCTGCGCGGATCGGATAGACCGCGTTGGAGATCGAGGCGAAGAACACGGGGAAGCAGTGCCACGGGATCAGCTCCGAGCCGTAGATGCCCATCGACGAGGTGAACGTCGCCAGCCGCAGCCGCAGGCGGTAGGCGTCCTGCTCCGATCCCGTCTCGACGTGCGTCTCCGTGATCTCGCGCACGATGGGGCTCATTGTCGCCACCTGCGCCGCCTCGTCCGCCAGCGCCATGTTGCCGACCAGGCAGATCACGCCGCACCAGCCCATCAGCTGCTGCACGTTTCGGGAGATGCGGACGACGCCCTTCGCCAGCGGATCGAACGCGTGCATCGCGTTCATGATCCCGCCGAACGCCGCCACCCACATCATCATCACCACGACCCAGCCGCCGGCGTCGGAAAAGCCGGTGAACAGCAGGTCGTTCAGCCACGAGGCAAGATCCGCCGTGCCCGCGAAATACCCCAGCGCCAGCGAGGACACCATCCCCGCGCCGAGGCACAGCAGCGTGTGCAGCCCGCAAAAACTCATCACGATGACGATGACCATCGGGATCACCATGTAAAACGGCACGCCCGCCTTGACCTGCTCCAGAAGCAGCAGCGCGGACGGACGCTGCGTTCGCAGCGCGTCGTACGCCGACTGCGGGATCTGCTGCAGCGCCTGCTGCACGTCGCCCTGCGTGTTCGGCAGGCTCGCGCCCGCGAAATAGAAGATGACTAGCGCGATCACAAGGCAGCCGACGCACCACGCCAACTGATGCCGGATGCGGTCGATGATCTTCACGTCCTGCATGCCGCAGCTCAGCACCGTCACGTCCGAGATCATGCCGATGTTATCCCCGAAGCACGCGCCGCCGGCGATGGCGCAGACCGTCAGCACGGCGTCGCCGCCGATCAGATGGCTCAGCCACAGGAAGATCGGCGCGCACGCGGCGAACGTGCCCCAGCTCGAGCCGGTCGCAACGGAGAGAAGACTGCACACGATGACCGCGACGGGCGCGATCGTGCGGGCGGTGACGCCCAGCTTCAGCGCGAGCAGGATCAGCGACGCGCCGACGCCCGTCGCCATGAAGCACTCCGCCACGCCGTAGGCGAACATCAGGATGAAGAAGATCAGCATGATCTTCCGCGCGGCGTCCACGCCGATCTGGAACGCGCCGTCGAAGCTCGTCCTTTTGAGGCAGCAGTACACCAGCACCGCGCAGAGCGTGGCGATGGGCGCGGCAATCAGCAGATCGAGCTTGCAGACGATGACCAGCAGCGCAAAGACGAGCAGCGGCAGGAATTTGACGGCGGAGATATACCATTTTTCCGGCGTTTGTGTTTCCACGGTGCACACCCTCTTTTTTTCGGCGTTCGGCGTTTATACCAGCACCATAGCACAGGAGATCGGAAAAATCAACAAAACTGCCGCCCGGACGAAAAGATTTTTTGCGCGGGACTGTTTTCGACGGAAAAACAACGGAAAGTGCCGCCTTTCGAGTCCGGTTATTTCAAGTATCAAAACAGCGTACCCGCAAAAAGCGGGTACGCTGTTTTGGTGCCGGTGGCCGGACTCGAACCGGCACGCCATCGCTGGCGGTGGATTTTGAGTCCACTACGTCTACCAATTCCATCACACCGGCGTCGTGACGATTGTACTACATCGCCGCGCCGTTTGCAAGCGGAAATTCTGTGACGCCGCTTGCTTGCATTTTGCCGCCGTGTGCGGTAAGATGGACGCGGGGAGGGGAGCGCATGAAACTTTCACAGTTACAGACGCCCGCGCTCGTGGTGAACGCGGACGTTCTGGAGAAAAACGAACGGGCGATGGCGGCGCTGCTCGCAGGCAGCACGGCGCGCCTTCGTCCGCACTACAAATCGCACAAATGCGCCGCCATTGCGCACCGGCAGATCGCCGCGGGCGCGGTCGGCATGACCTGTGCGAAGCTCGAGGAGGCGGAGGACCTTGTTGACAGCGGCGTCGCCGATGTGCTGATCGCAAATCAGATCGTCGACCCGCGCAAGCTGCGCCGCGCGGCGGAGCTTGCGTTGCTGTGCCGCCTGACCGTCTGCGTGGACGACGCGGAAAACGCCCGCGCGCTGTCGCAGGCAGCCGTGCAGGCGGGCGCGACCGTGCACGTTTTGGTGGAATATGAGATCGGCATGGAGCGCTGCGGCGTCGCAGATGCGGATGATTACGTTGCGCTGGCAAAGCTCGTGGACAGTCTGCCCGGGCTGCACTACGACGGGATCCAGGCGTATGCCGGACACGTGTCGCACATGCCGTCCGCGCAGGAGCGGCTGGCGCTGACCGCGCAGAACGAACAGGCAGTCCGTTCGCTGCTGGAAAAGCTGGCGCAGGCGGGACTGACGGCGCAGACGATCTCCGGCGGCAGCACCGGCACGGCTGCGATCAAGGCGCGCCACGGGCTGTATACCGAGTTGCAGGCGGGCAGTTATCTGTTCATGGACTCCACCTACCGGCAACTGCATCTGCCGTTTGAAAACAGTCTGTTCCTGCTGACGACGGTCGTCAGCCGCCGCGACGGACTGGCGATCATGGACGCGGGCGTGAAGAGCCTCGGCGTCGATCAGGACGATCCCGTGCTCTTTACGCTTGGCGGCGCGGAGATCCACTGTGCGCGCGTCGAGGCGAACGAGGAGCATCTGAAACTGTTCGCGCCTGACCGTGCGCTTGCGCTCGGTGAAAAGGTGCTGGTCATGCCGGGGCACTGCTGCTCGACGGTCAACCTGCACGAGCGCATTTACCTGTACCGCTCGGGCGAGATCGTCGACCGCCTGCAGGTCACGGCAAGAGGGAAATCGAGATAGCAGAGGGCAGACGGTAGAGGACAGATAAACAAAAGGAGGCAGTGATGTAATGGCTAGAGAAGAAGTAAAGACTGATTTGTGGGTTGCTGAACAACTTAAAGAGCACCAGATTCCGTTTAGCCCCCAAGGCAGTGACGTGAAAGAAATTGCTGCCGCATTAGCTTCCGCCTCTAAACGTGGGACAGGCAATGCTGGATACCCGGAATATGTGGCAGTAGTCAATGATTTTGTCCTTGTCATTGAGGACAAAGCCGATACTGAAAAGCATTGTAAGCTTACAGATACAGGATTATTTGATACGAGCGTGAAAGCAGTTACAGATTATGCTGTGAACGGCGCTTTTTTCTATGCAAAGCATATTGCCCAAAACAGCTCGTTCAAAAAGGTGTTTGCCATTGGCGTTTCAGGGAATGCAAAGCATCACAGAATAACGCCCATTTATGTTGATGACCGTGAAGGATACATGGAGTTGGAGCCGATTGAGTCATTCACGATGTTCAGCCAAATGAACATTTATGAGTATTATCTTCGCAATGTATTGAAAGAAGAAACGGATACTGAAAAGACGACGGCACAAATACTGAAGGACGCTACTGAACTGCATGAATATCTGCGCACATATGGCACACTGAAAGATCAGGATAAGCCACTGGTTGTTTCCGGCATTTTGCTGGCTTTGGATGAGATTGAATTCGGCGGCTTTAATGTTGCATCACTTACAGGCGATCAGACTCCGGGAATGCGCGACGGCGATAAACTAATAAATGCCATCAAAGGACGCCTGACGCGTTCCAACGTTGGACCAGAGGTAAAGAAGGACAAGCTGCTTGCAGAGTTTTCTATTATTTCAAATTCTTTCCGTCTGAACGAGATTAACGCTACACTTGGCAAGACGCCGTTGAGGTTTTTTACAGAATTTTTATATGACCGAGTGTTCAAGAACATTAAATACCAAAAAACAAGCGAAGATTTCATCGGTCGGTTTTATGGCGAGTTTATGAGCTACTCCGGCGGCGACGGTCAAACACTTGGTATCGTCTTGACCCCAGCGCATATTTGTGACCTCATGTGTGATTTGGTTAATGTCCAATCTAATGACTGCGTGTTCGACCCCACCTGTGGCACAGGCGGTTTTCTTATTGCTGCTATGCACCGAATGCTTGAAAGCGCTGACAGCGATACTCAACGCAAAACAATCAAAAAGCAGCAGCTACATGGGTTTGAGCTGCAAAGCAATATGTTTGCGATTGCCTGCACAAATATGATCCTGCGTCGGGATGGCAACAGTAATCTTGAATGCTGTGATTTTCTTGCTAAAAACCCTGCTCAGGTACAGTTAAAAGGTGCTACGGTTGGTCTTATGAACCCACCGTATTCGCAGGGAACGAAAGCAGATCCGTCACAATATGAACTGTCATTTGTTGAACATTTACTTGACTCACTTACAACAGGCGCAAGGTGCGCGGTTATCGTTCCGCAGTCTTCCATGACAGGAAAGACAAAGGACGAACAGAAGTTCAAAGAGTCCATATTGAAACATCATACGCTGGAAGGTGTTATCACCTGCAACACCGATACTTTCTATGGTGTCGGGACGAATCCGGTTATAGCTGTGTTCACTGCGCATGAACCGCATCCAGCCGTTAAGGTTTGCAAGTTTATTGATTTCAGAGATGACGGGTACGAGGTCAGGGCGCATGTCGGACTTGTTGAGGGTGACTCCGCCAAAGATAAGAAGCAGCATCTTATTGACGTCTGGTACGGACGTACGGAGGCACCGAGCAAGTTCTGTGTGGAGTCAACAGCGCAGGTCGATGATGAATGGTTACATAGTTTCTACTATTTCAATGATGAAATTCCGACCGAAGCTGACTTTGAAAAAGCCGTTGGGGACTATCTGTCGTTTGAGTTCTCCATGGTGATGCAGAACCGTGAGTATCTTTTCACGGGAGGTGAGCCGCATGTTGAGGATTGATGATAGAGAATGGAAAGCTTTTACCGTGGAGGATATCTTTGATATTCTACCAGGTAAACGCTTAGAAAAACGAAACATGATTGTTGGTGATCGACCGTTTATCGGTGCATCTGATAGCAATAATGGTTTAACGGCATACTGTGGGAATACCAACGAGTCTCTTGATAGGAATGTTCTTGGTATTAACTATAACGGAAGTGTTTGTGAAGCGTTTTATCATGAATATGAATGTATTTTTTCAGATGATGTGAAACGATTTCATTTGAAGCACCACGAAGATAATAAACTGGTTTTATTGTTTATGGGTGTGATAATTCGTCAGCAGAAGGTTAAATATCAGTACGCCTATAAGTTTAATGAACAGCGTATGCGTAGACAGGTCATTATGCTCCCCGTTACAGATGACGGTCAGCCTGATTATCAGTTTATGGAAGATTATATCTGTGAACTGTTGTCTGCCAAGAGACAGCAGTATCGGCAGTATGTCGAGAAAAGACAGGAATCTCTCGTGTTAGCCGAAGCTAACGCGGGG
>JAFSXP010000179.1 GCA_017443965.1 Oscillospiraceae bacterium | reverse complement strand
GCCAAGCGGGACTATCCCGCCAGCATCCACTATCAGTCCGCGTGGTACCGCGAGTATAAGTATCTGGAGGATCACTACGCGCGCATCAACACCGCCATGACGCGCGGCAGACCGCTGACGGAGATCGCCGTGGTGCATCCTGTTGAGAGCAACTGGCTGGAATACGCGGCGAACGACATGACCGGCGACCGCCGCAGTCAGCTGCAGGCGGACTATGAATCGATCTGGCAGTGGCTTCTGTACGCGCCGCTGGATTTCGACTATCTGTGCGAAAGCACGCTGCCGCAGCTTTGCGGCAAGACGGAAAAGCCGGTGCTGCCCGTCGGCGAGATGGCGTACAAGACCGTCCTCGTTGCCGGCATGGAGACCATCCGCAGCACCACGGTCAGGCTGCTGCTGGAATTTTTGCACCGCGGCGGCAGGGTGCTGATCGTCGGCGCGCCGCCGAAGTACGTGGACGCAGGCGTTCCGCAGGCGGACGATCCGCTTTACACGCTTCTGCGCGAGGCGGAGGCGGTGCCGTTCCAGAAGGCGGCGCTGCTGGACGCGCTCAAAGCGCACCGGCAGGTGTCGTTCCGGCTGGAGAGCGGCGTGGACGCCGGCAAGCGCGGCGAGGACTGGCTGTATAACTACCGGCAGGACGGCTCGGGCCGCTGGCTGTTTCTCGCATCGGGCGTCCGTATGCCGGGCGCGGGTAAGAAGGGCACCTATCCGGAGCTGGACGGCAAGCAGGTAAGAATCACGATCAAAGGGCGCTGGAAGCCCACGCTCTACGACACGCTCACCGGCGAAATAAAGCCGGTGGGATACACGCTGACGGCGCACGATACCGTGCTGCACAGGACGCTCTGGTGCTGCGATTCGCTGCTGCTGCATCTTACGCCCGCATCGGCGGACGATACCGGCTTCGACACGGAAGAGAAATCCGAAGCGCCGTACGCGGCGACGGATTGGAAGCGGACGGTCGCCGTGCGGCGAGGCGAGCCGAACGTGCTGCTTCTGGATCTTGCCGAATGGTCGTCCGACGGCGAAAGCTGGCAGCCCGCCGAGGAGCTGCGGCGCATCGACCGCGGGCTGCGGCAGAAGCACCCCGATACGAAAAACAACGGCGTCCAGCCGTGGGCGATCCCACCCGAGCAGATCAGGCATCACATCCTGCTTCGGTTCCCGATCCGCACGCGGATCGACGTCGACGTCCGTCTCGCCTACGAGGCGGCGGAGGAAGTCCTTCTCGACGGCAAAGCCGTCGAGCTGAAGCCCGACGGCTGGTTCACCGACCGCCATATTTACACCGCGCCGCTGCCGCGTCTTGCGGCGGGGGAGCATACGCTGACCGTCAGGGTGCCGTTCGGCAAGCGCGCGTCGCTGGAAGACCTGTTCCTGCTCGGCGAATTCGACGTCTCGCTGCGCGGCGTGCAGGCGGAACTGATCCCCTGCGCCGAGACCTGCGGCTTTGGCGATCTCGCCGTGCAGGGCATGCCGTTCTACGGCGGTCCCGTGACGTACGAGCTGCCGTTCGAGCTGCAGGAGGACGCGGACGTCACGCTGTTTGCCCAGCGCTATGCGGGTGCGGTGCTGACGGCGGCGCTCGACGGCAAGCCCTGCGGCACGGTCGCGTTCCCGCCGTACCGTCTGCCGCTCGGCGCGGTCGCCGCGGGCAAGCACACGCTGACCGTCACGGACTGGCTGACGCGCGCGAATTCGTTCGCGGCGCTGCACAATCTCACGGGCGATCTTTACAAGGGCAAGGCGTATTGGTATCCGAAGGGCGACGGCTTCGCCTATGAATATCAGCTCATGCAGAGCGGACTTCTGCTATCGCCGCGGCTGGAGCTGCGAAAGCTCCCGCGGTAAAAAGACAAGGAGGAAACGCCCATGAAACGCATTTTGACGATCCTGCTTGCAGCGGCGCTGCTGCTCGGCGTCCTGCCGACGGCGTCCGCAGAAAATCTGACGGCACAGCAGGAGGCGGTCGTGCAGACGGCGATCGCGTACTACCTGAAAAATCCCTACGTGCAGTACGACTCGGTCGTGATAACGAAACGCGGCGTGGGAGACGGCGGCGTACAGCGCAACAGCGACCGCGCCACGCCCGAGGACGCCACGGCGGACCGCACGGTCTACGCGGTCTGCTCGTCGTTTGCGTGCATGGTCTATCTAAACGCTCTGGGCTATGATATGGGAGGCGGCGGCAGCTTCCCGCCGACGGCGGCCATGTTCAACATGACCGGCGACATCGTGGTGATGAAATACGAGGCGGGCGGCGATATGACGGCGGCGGAGGCGACGCAGAAGGTGCAGTCGCTGGTGCAGCCGGGCGATATCTTCGTGGTGCGCAGAACGACGAACACCGGTCACGCCATGGTCTACGTCGGCGATATCGACGGCGACGGCAAGGGAGAACTTCTGCACTCCACCACCACCGGCGGCGGCGGAAAGTTCGACATGGAAAAGGGCGAGGATAAGATCGAGCCGAACGGCGCGATCCATAACGACGACGCGTTCGACACGCGGATGAGCGAAAAGGAACTCTCGGGCGACAATATTTCGGGCTTCATCCTGCTGCGGCCGCTTGCCGCCGGCGCAAAGAACTGCGCGCCGACCGAAGCCGCTGCACAGCGCGTCAAATACCCGTGGTTCGCCTATGAGCGCACGGTCTCGTGCGGCTTCTACGGCTCGCCCGCGACCGGCGACGATCTGACCTACACGATCAAGCTGACGAACAAGTCGACGGGCGCCTATACCGTCCCCGTCACCGAGACAGTCCCCGACGGCACGGCGCTAAAGGACGCGCCCGACGCGCAGGTCAGCGGCGGAAAGCTTTCGTGGAGCGTTCCGCTCGCGGCGGGGGAGAGCAAGACGGTCTCCTACACCGTCACGGTCACCGCGCCGCGCGGCACGGTCATCACGGCGGGCGGCGGCACGGCGGCGGGCATCGAGTCGAACGTGCTCCGAAACCGCGTCAGCGGTAAGCAGCCGGACGCGGCAAAGTTGCAGAACAAAGACGCATGGGCGGACGCCGTCATTGCCGAGGCGCCCGACGGGCTGGAGATCGCGGACGCGATCTACCGCCACGCGCTCGGCGTCGACCTCAAACTGACCGACGCGAAGGCGCTTCTGGAGCCGTGCTTCAAAATCGTAAGCGATAACGATATGCTGCGTTCGGAGCAGATCTCCACCGCGGCGGGCGACGGCAACGCGATGATCGTGGACGGCTTCCTCGGCGGCAAACTGATCCTGACGCCCGCGGATGAGCGTGTGCTGGAACT
>JAFSXP010000178.1 GCA_017443965.1 Oscillospiraceae bacterium | reverse complement strand
ATCGGTGCCCGCGCAAAACGGCACGACGCGGGCTTTGCGCCGCATCGTGCCGTTTCCCTGCGCGTCAGTCAATGGCGACCTTCGTCATCTTGAACGAGATCACGTCGCTGTGATTGCCGACGAAGTCGTTGATCATCGCGCCCTTGATCTCGCCCTTCAGCTTGAGCCCCAGCCGGTACTTCATGCTCCCGTCCGGCTGCTTGTCGATCTGCGTCTCCGTCACGATGGCGCCCCATTCCTCAAGCTGGCGGTACAGCGCCTCGTCGGCGTCGCTGTCGCGGCTGAAAACGACGTCCAGCCCCGCGTCGCTGTAGCGGTCGGAGCCGACGTTGAAGCGGTGCGTGACGTACTGCAGAAAAATGATGAAGAATGTGGAGAAAAGTCCGATGACGTACAGCCCCGAGCCGATCGACATCCCGATGCCGGCGACCGCCCAGATGCCCGCCGCGGTTGTCAGCCCGCGGGTCGTGAATTTCCGGTCCCGGTAGATCACGCCCGCGCCGAGAAAGCTGACACCGCTGACGATCTGCGCCGCGATACGGGCGGAATCCGCGCCGCGTACACCGGAGAAAAACGTCCCGTCCGGCATACCGAGGTCGGCGAAGCCGTACTTGGAAATAATCATCAGCAGCGCCGCCGTGCAGGCGACCATGCAATGCGTGCGCACGCCCGCGTCCTTAAACCGGCGGCTGCGCTCCACGCCGACAAGCCAGCCGCAGATCGCGGCGACGACGATGCGCAGCAGCAGCTCCGCCCACTGCGCCGCCGTAAAGCAGCTGCCGATCCGTTCCGAAAAGGTCATGTAGCACTCCTCCCACCCGCTCGTTTTTTGCTGTGAGCTGTGATATATTTAACGATATTAGCAAACTCGCGCACAAATGTCAATCCTTGCGCAAAAACCTCACTCTGGACAAAGCTGTTCCAGTTAATTGTGGAGCAAGCACAGCAAAATGGTATAAATCCGCCGTCGTTACAAGCCGCTTGAAAAATAGCGAAGGGCTATTAATGTTTCGCGAGATGTTCCGATACATAATTATAAGAACTGGGAACGGACGCCCGTTCAGAGCAGTATAAGGAGTTTCGCATGAGAGAGCTAAAAGAGGGGCTTGTTTATACAACCGACAAGTGCATCGGCTGCAACAAGTGCATTCGCGCGTGCAGCTGCATCGGCGCCTGCGTCTCGACGCTGCCCGACGAAAACGGCGTTTCCCGGATCGAAGTGGACGGGAGCCTTTGCGTCGCCTGCGGCGCCTGCTTCGACGTCTGCGAGCACGGCGCGCGCGACTTTCGGGACGATACGGAACGGTTTTTCGACGACCTGAAAAACGGAGAGAGGATCTCGCTTCTGATCGCGCCCGCGTTTCCCGCGAATTATCCCGACTCCTATGCGCGGGTCCTGGGCGGGCTGAAGGCTCTCGGCGTCAACCGCATGATCAGCGTGTCCTTCGGCGCGGACATCACCACCTGGGGATATATCAATTACATTCAGCAAAAGCAGTTCGCCGGCGGCATCTCGCAGCCGTGTCCCGCCGTCGTCGGATACATCGAGCGGTATCTCCCCGAGCTGCTGCCGAAGCTGTTTCCCGTGCAAAGCCCCCTGATGTGCGCGGCGACTTACGCGAGGCGGGAGCTTGGCGTCACGGACAAATTCGCGGTCATCAGCCCGTGCATCGCAAAAAAGCTGGAGATCGACGATCCCAACAACCGCGGCCTTGTCCAATATAACGTGACCTTTGAGCACCTGATGGCGTATGCGCGAACGCATCACGTCTCCGGCGAGCCGTGCACCGACGAGATCGAGTACGGGCTTGGCTCCATTTACCCGATGCCGGGCGGCCTGAAGGAAAACGTCCTGTGGCTTCTCGGCGACGAGGCGTTCATCCGCCAGGTGGAGGGAGAGAAACGGCTGTATCACTATCTGGAGCAGAACAAGCGCCGCCTGCTGGAGGGGAAAACGCCGTTTTTGTTCGTGGACGCGCTGAACTGCGAAAAGGGCTGTCTGTGCGGGACCGGAACGGAGGCGGCGCTCTCTGCCACCGACGACGCGCTGTACAGCCTCCACGACATCCAGGAGGCCGTGAAAAAGAATACCGCGGGCAGCGCGTGGTCCAGATACGCCACGCCGGAGGAACGGTT
>JAFSXP010000177.1 GCA_017443965.1 Oscillospiraceae bacterium | reverse complement strand
GTTTTTCAACC
Organism: Oscillospiraceae bacterium; assembly: GCA_017443965.1. Classification (GTDB taxonomy): domain Bacteria; phylum Bacillota; class Clostridia; order Oscillospirales; family Oscillospiraceae; genus RGIG3566. The sequence continues at coordinate 32,486 of JAFSXP010000177.1, read as the reverse complement.
CGTGGGAAAGTCCCGCCACTCGGACCAAAACACAAAAACAGGTGTCGTATGACGCCTGTTTTTGTGTTTATATCAGGGGATATCCGGAGGGAAAGGAAACGAAAGGTGCGCGAGCAACGAGGCGTGGCGAGGCTTCACTATTTTTTCTTTCAAACAGGACAAATCCCCCTTGACGAAAACGGCATATTTCATTATAGTATTGATAGGAAGACTGACATTTCCCCTGCGACTGACGGATTCTGTGGGACACCACAAGGGAACAGGGGATCTAAACGCCGACCGTCTGGGCACATTGAATTCCGTTTGCGGTTCATTGCGCCTTTTTTTGTTTTTCAGCGAACGTTAAAGGAGGGGACGGTTTGAAAAAAATCGGGATCATTATGGGCAGCGACAGCGATCTGCCCGTTGTGGAAAAAGCGATAAGCACGCTGGAGGAATTCGGCGTTCCTTACGAGGCGCACATCTACTCCGCCCACAGGACGCCCGAGGAGGCGAAGCGTTTCGCGGAAAACGCGCGGGGCAACGGCTTCGGCGCCATCATTGCCGCCGCGGGGATGGCGGCTCACCTGGCGGGCGCCATCGCGGCGAACACGACGCTCCCCGTGGTGGGGATCCCCTGCAAATCATCAGCGCTGGACGGCGTTGACGCTCTTTTGTCCACTGTACAAATGCCTTCCGGGATCCCGGTGGCGACGGTGGCGATCAACGGAGGCGTCAATGCCGCTTTACTTTGCGTGCAGATCTTGGCGGTGGAGGACGAGGCGCTGGCGGAAAAACTACAGAAAAAGCGCGAGGACGGCGCGAAAGCCGTTTTGAAAAAAGACGCGGAATTACAGCAAAAGTGAAGGAGGATACTATGGAGATCAAGGAACTGCTTTACGAAGGAAAAGCGAAGAAAGTATTTGCCACCGACGACCCGACGGTTTTGATGGTGGAATACAAGGACGACGCGACCGCCTTTAACGGGCTGAAAAAAGGGACCATCGCGGGCAAGGGCGTCATTAACAACCGCGTTACCAACTACATGATGCGGCTTCTGGAAAAAGAAGGCGTGGCGACGCATTTTATTGAGGAGCTCTCGGAGCGGAAGACCCTGGTCAAAAAGGTTTCCATCGTTCCCCTGGAGGTTATTATCCGCAACGTTTCGGCGGGCTCTTTCGCCAAGCGTTTCGGCGTGGAGGAGGGCATCGTTTTCCCGGAGCCCACCATTGAGTTTTCCTATAAGAACGACGCCTTGGGCGATCCTTTAATGAACGCTTATCACGCCATCGCGCTTTCCCTGGCAACCCGGGACGAGATCGAGACCATCAAGGCCATGGCGTTTCGGGTGAACGAGGTCATGAAGGCGTTTTTCAAGAACATCGGCGTGGACCTGATCGATTTCAAACTGGAATTCGGCAGACTTCCCGACGGCACGATCGTTCTGGCGGACGAGATCTCCCCCGATACCTGCCGGTTCTGGGACAGCGAGACCCACGAAAAACTCGATAAGGACCGCTTCCGCCGCGATCTGGGCAACGTGGAAGGCGCCTACAAGGAAATGATGAAGAGGATTTTCGGCGAATAAAAGAGGTAAAAAATGTCTGGCTTAAGAGAAGAATGCGGCATCTTCGGCGTTTATTCACCGGAGCAGACGGACGTGGCGCAATGCGCGTATTACGGGCTTTTCGCGCTCCAGCACCGGGGGCAGGAATCCTGCGGCATCGTTGTGAACGACGACGGGCTTTTCCGCTCCTATAAAGAACTGGGACTGGTGAACGACGTCTTCAATTCGGACCGGCTGCGCGAACTGGGACGCGGCAACATGGCCGTCGGTCACGTGCGATACGGCACCACCGGCGCCACGGAACGGCACAACGCCCAACCCATTGTGATCAATCACATCAAGGGGCGCATGGCGCTGGCGCACAACGGCAATCTGGTCAACTCCTACGAACTGCGTTCGGAACTGGAGTTAAAGGGCTCCATTTTCCACACCACGTCCGACACGGAGGTGATCTCCTACATCATCACCGAGGAACGTCTGACCGCGCCCACCATAGAGGAGGCGGTCAACCGTGCCGTACGGCGGATCGAGGGCGCGTATTCCCTGGTGATCATGTCCCCCTCCAAACTGATCGCCGTGCGCGACCGCAACGGTTTTCGCCCGCTTTGCTACGGCAGTCTCCCCAACGGCGGCTATGTGGTGGCGTCGGAATCCTGCGCGCTGGACGCGGTGGGCGCCTTGTTTGTCGCCGACGTCAAGCCGGGCGAGATCGTGGTGTTCGACAAGGATGGCGTACGGAACCTTACCGACCATTGCGGGACGGAACCGGAACGGTTCTGCGTCTTTGAATACGTATACTTTGCCAGACCGGATTCCGTGGTGAACGGCTGTTGCATTCACGAGGTCCGGGCGCGCGCCGGCGCGTATCTCGCCATGGAACACCCCGTGGAAGCGGACGTGGTGATCGGCGTGCCCGACTCCGGGCTGGACGCGGCCATCGGCTATTCCAAACAGTCCGGCATCCCCTATGAGATCGGGTTTATCAAAAACAAGTACATCGGCAGGACCTTCATTGCCCCGGAACAACAGAACCGGTCGGACAAGGTCAAGATCAAACTGAATCCCATCGTCAGCGCAGTCAAGGGAAAACGGGTGGTCCTGATCGACGATTCCATCGTGAGAGGCACGACCTGCGCGCGGATCGTGGGGCTCCTGCGGGACGCGGGGGCGAAAGAGATCCACATGCGCGTTTCGGCGCCGCGCTTTCTGAACCCCTGCTACTACGGAACGGACATTGATTCCCGTGATCATCTGATCGCCTGCCGCTACACCGTAGAGGAAACAGCCCGGATCATCGGGGCGGATTCCCTCGGATATTTAAGCGTGGAAAACGTGAAGCGGATCGCCACGGGCACGGACAGGAACGACTGCTGTACCGCCTGTTTCGACGGTGAATATCCCGGAAAGATCCCCACCAACACCAACAAGAGCCGTTTTGAAAGAAAAATCTCCGAAAAGAATCAGAGGAAAAAACCGTGATGAACGACCGATCCGAATCGAAAGCGTATGCCGCCGCCGGCGTTGATATTACCGCCGGGTACAAAGCGGTGGAATTGATGAAAACGCATATCCAAAAGACTCTCGTGCCGGGCGTTTGTTCCGACATCGGCGGCTTCGGGGGACTGTTTGAGCCGGATCTGACCGGGATCGAAAAGCCCGTGCTCGTTTCCGGCACCGACGGCGTGGGCACGAAGCTCAAGCTGGCCTTTTTGGCGGACCGCCACGACACCGTGGGGATCGACTGCGTGGCCATGTGCGTCAACGACATCATCTGCTGCGGCGCCAAGCCCCTCTTTTTCCTGGATTATATCGCCTGCGGCAAAAACGTCCCCGAACGGATCGAGGCCATTGTGAAAGGCGTTTGCGAGGGATGCGTCCGGTCGGGAGCGGCGCTCATCGGCGGGGAAACCGCCGAGATGCCCGGCTTTTATCCCCCCGAGGAATACGACCTTGCCGGGTACTGCACCGGCATCGTGGACAAGAACAGGATCATCGATCACAACACGATGCGCCCCGGCGACGCGATCATCGCTCTGCCGTCCTCTGGCGTGCACTCCAACGGTTTTTCGCTGGTGCGAAAGGTCTTTGACGTGGAGAACAACCACGACCTTACAAAGCCCGCAAGCGAGTTGGGCGGCGCTTCGATCCTTGATACCCTGCTGACTCCCACCAGGATCTACGTGAAACCGATCCTGGCGCTGATCCGGGAAGTGGTTGTGAAGGGCATTTCCCACATCACGGGGGGCGGTTTCTATGAAAACATCCCGCGCAGCATCCCGGACGGCCTTTGCGCCGAGATCGACCGGAACAGCGTCCGCGTGCTCCCCATTTTCGACCTGATCGCCAAGCGCGGCAACATCCCGGAGCGGGAGATGTTCAACACCTTCAACATGGGCGTGGGCATGAGTGTCGTGGTGGTTGAAGAGGAAGCGCAGAAGGCGCTGAAGACGCTGCGGGCAAACGGCGAAGAGGCCTATATCATCGGCCGCATCACCGCGTCCTCCGAAAAGATCGTCATACGGTAAGGTGCTGTCATGTGTAAGAAAACAGTAAACATCGCCGTGCTTGTTTCCGGCGGCGGCACGAACCTGCAAGCCCTCATCGACGCCGGGAAAAGCGGCGCTTTGCACAGCGGAACCATAAAACTGGTGATCTCCGACACAAAGGGCGCCTACGCCCTGGAACGCGCCGAAGCCGCCGGGATCAAGACCGCCATCGTCCCGAAAGAAAAGGGCGCGGACAACGCCGGATTAGAGAAGGCGATCCTGTCTTTGCTGGAAGAAAACGGCATTGAGCTGATCGTGCTTGCCGGATTTATGACCATTTTGAGCAAGGACTTTGTTTCCCGTTATGAAAAGCGCATCATCAACGTGCATCCCTCCCTGATCCCGGCGTTCTGCGGGGCAGGCTTCTACGGGCTCAAGGTGCACGAGGCCGCGCTGGCGTACGGCGTGAAAGTGACCGGTGCCACGGTCCATTTTGTGAACGAAGTCGCCGACGGCGGCGAGATCATCCTGCAGAAAGCGGTCAAGGTCCTGGACGGCGACACGCCCGAGCGATTGCAGAAAAGGGTGATGCGTCTGGCGGAGTGGAAGATCCTGCCCGCGGCGACAGAAACGGTTTGCGAAAAAATACTGGAAGGACGTTTATAAACCGAAAAGGGAAAGAAAAAGCGATATGAAAGTATTGGTAGTCGGATCCGGCGGCAGAGAGCACGCCGTTATCAAAAAACTCAAAGAAAACCCGCGCGTTTCGCAGATCTTTGCCGCGCCGGGAAACGGCGGGATCGCAGAGGACGCCGTGACCGTTGACATCGCTGCCACCGACATCGGCGCCATGGTGGACTTCGCGGTCAAAAACGGCGTGGACTACTGCGTTGTGACGCCGGACGATCCGTTGGTGCTGGGCATGGTGGACGCCATGGAAGAAAAAGGGATCGCCTGCTTCGGCCCCCGCAAGAACGCCGCCATCATCGAGGGCAGCAAGGTCTTTTCCAAAAACCTGATGAAAAAATACGGCATTCCCACCGCCGCCTACGAGAGTTTCGACAAGTGCGAAGACGCGCTGCGGTATCTTGAAACGGCGCCGGAGAAGACCGTCATCAAGGCGGACGGTCTGGCTCTGGGCAAAGGCGTCATCATCGCCGAGACCCGGGACGAAGCCAAAGCCGCCGTCATTTCCATGATGCGGGATAAAAAATTCGGGAAGAGCGGCGAACGGATCGTGATCGAGGAGTTTCTTTCCGGTCCGGAGATCTCCGTGCTGGCATTCACTGACGGCAAAACCGTAAAGCCCATGGTCTCCTCCATGGATCACAAGCGCGCCGGGGACAACGACACCGGTTTGAACACCGGCGGCATGGGGACCGTGGCGCCCAATCCCTTCTATACCGAAAGCGTTGCCGAAACGTGCATGCGGACCATTTTCCTGCCCACCGTAGACGCCATGAACCGGGAGGGCCGGACTTTCAAGGGCTGCCTGTATTTCGGTCTGATGCTGACTTCAAACGGGCCGAAAGTGATTGAATACAACTGCCGGTTCGGTGATCCGGAGACCCAGGTGGTCCTGCCCCTGCTGAAAAGCGATCTGTTCACCGTGATGCAGGCGGTCACCGCCGGAACGCTCTCCGAGACGCCGGTGGAATTTGAAAACGGCGCCGCGTGCTGTGTCGTGATGGTCTCCCGGGGCTACCCTGTTTCCTATGAAAAAGGTTTTGGGATCACCATCCCCGAAAGCCTGAAAGACAAGGTGTACGTTGCCGGGGCAAAGAAAGAGAACGGCCGCTTGCTCAGTTCCGGCGGCAGAGTGCTGGGGGTCACCGCCGTGGCGGACACCCTGCCCGCCGCGGTAAAGCAGGCCTACGCAAACGTCGCAATGATCCATTTCAAAAACGCGTTCTTCCGGACGGATATCGGGAAGAGAGCGATGACCGCGGAGGAAAAGTAATGGTTTACAGAGTCTTCGTCGAAAAGCGCGAACAGTACGCGAATGAGGCGGCGTATCTGCTGCAGGACGTGCGGAACGTTCTGGGCGTCAAGGCCGTGGAAAAGATCCGGATCTTCAACCGCTATGACGCGGAAAACATCACGCCGGAACTCTTCGACTACGCCGTCAAGACCGTTTTCTCGGAGCCGCAGACCGACGTAACCTACAAAGACCTTGATCTGCACGGCGCCACGGTTTTTGCCGTGGAGTACCTGCCCGGTCAATTCGATCAGCGCGCCGAAAGCGCCGCGCAATGCATCCAGATCATTTCCCGGGGAGAGCGCCCGCTCATCCGTTCGGCAAAGGTGTACGCCCTGTACGGAAGTTTGAGTGACGGCGACGTGGCAAGCGTCAAAAAGCACGTGATCAACCCCGTGGAAGCACGGGAAGCCCCGCAGGCGAAACCCGAAACCCTGAAAACGGAATTTGCCGTGCCGGAGACCGTGGAGACTCTGGAGGGCTTTACTTCCCTCTCCGAAGAAGAACTGGCGCGGTTTATTACGGAATACGGACTGGCGATGGATACGGACGACCTCCTGTTCTGCCGGGATTATTTTCGCTCCGAGCACCGCGACCCCACCATCACGGAGATCCGCATGATTGATACCTACTGGTCCGATCATTGCCGCCACACCACTTTTTTAACGGTGATCGATCACGTGAGTTTCGAGGACGAGGTCCTGCAGGCGGCGTATAACGACTATCTCTCCTTGCGGGAAGCGGCGGGAGACAAAAAGCCGATCTGCCTGATGGACATTGCTACCGTGGCGGTGAAGTATCTGAAATCCATCGGGAAACTGGACAAGCTTGACGAATCGGAGGAGATCAACGCCTGCACCGTGAAGATCAGCGTGGACGTGGACGGTAAGGCGGAGCCCTGGCTGCTGCTTTTCAAAAACGAGACCCACAACCACCCCACCGAGATCGAGCCCTTCGGCGGCGCCGCCACCTGTATCGGCGGCGCCATCCGCGATCCGCTTTCCGGCCGGAGTTACGTATACGGCGCCATGCGCGTCACGGGCGCCGCCGACCCCACCGTGCCCGTTTCAGAGACCATCGAGGGCAAATTGCCCCAGCGGAAGATCGTCACCACCGCCGCCGCGGGGTATTCCTCTTACGGGAATCAGATCGGCCTTGCCACCGGCATCGTGGACGAAGTGTACCATCCGGGCTACGCCGCGAAACGGATGGAGATCGGCGCCGTGATCGCCGCGACGCCCGCCTGCAACGTCCGGCGGGAAAAGCCCCTGCCGGGGGACGTCGTGATCCTGTTGGGCGGCTCCACGGGGCGGGACGGCATCGGCGGCGCGACGGGCTCGTCCAAGGCGCATAACGCCCATTCCGTGGAGACCTGCGGCGCCGAAGTGCAGAAGGGCAACGCTACGGAGGAACGCAAGCTGCAGCGCCTGTTCCGGAATCCGGAAGTTTGCCGGATGATCAAAAAATGCAACGATTTCGGCGCCGGCGGCGTTTCCGTCGCCATCGGCGAACTGGCAGACGGCGTTGAGATCGATCTCAACGCGGTGCCGAAAAAATACGAGGGACTGGACGGAACGGAACTGGCCATCAGCGAATCCCAGGAGCGGATGGCGGTTGTGGTGGAAAAGAAAGACGAAGCGGCCTTTCTGCGCCTCGCGGAGACCGAAAACCTCCAGGCCCGCGCCGTGGCGACGGTCCGGGCACAGCCCCGCCTCGTCATGAACTGGAACGGCAGGAAGATCGTCGACGTAAGCCGTGATTTTCTCAATTCCAACGGTGCGGAAAAGCACGTGAACGTCGCGCCCGCGAAAGCGGTCGTGCCGCGCAAGCCTGTTTCCGGCTCCTTTTCGGAGAATCTCCGGAAAGCGGCGACCGATCTGAACGTATGCTCCAAGCGCGGACTTTCCGAGCGCTTTGATTCCACCATCGGCGCCGGAACGGTGCTGATGCCCTTCGGCGGCAAAAATCAGTTGACGCCGATCCAGGCCATGGTACAGAAGATTTCCGTGGAGCGGGGGGACACCGACGATTGCTCTTTGATGGCGTGGGGGTATAACCCGTACCTCACCGAACAGAGCCCGTACCACGGCGCGTATCTGGCGGTCACGGAATCCGTATGCAAACTCATTGCCACCGGCGCCGCATTCCGCGACGTTTACCTGACGTTCCAGGAATATTTCGAGCGTCCCGGCAAGGACCCGAAGCGCTGGGGCAAGCCCTTTGCCGCCCTGCTGGGCGCGTGCAAAGCCCAAACGGAACTGAAGATCGGCGCCATCGGCGGGAAGGATTCCATGAGCGGGTCCTTTGAAAATCTGGACGTGCCCCCTACCCTGGTCTCCTTTGCCGTGACCACCGAAAAGATCGACCACATCGTTTCCCCCGAATTCAAACAGGCAGGCAATCAGGTGATCCTGATACAGCCCCGGTACGATGACAACGGCCTGCCCCTGACGGACAGCCTTATCCAATGCTTTGAAACGGTAACTTCCCTGCTTCGCGATAAAAAGGCCGTTTCCTGCTACACGCCCGGATTCGGCGGCGTAGCCGAAGGGATCATGAAGATGGCGTTCGGCAACGGTCTCGGTTTTCGCTTTGCCGATACGTTTGACGCGGCGGCTCTCTTTTCCTACGCTTACGGTTCTTTCATCCTGGAAGTCTCGACAACGACCGACGTCGGTACGGTCCTGGGCACCGTTACCGGAGACAAAACGATCACTTGGCGCGACGAATCCGTCGCGATCCCGGATCTGCTGGCGGCGTACGAAGGGAAACTGGAAGACGTCTACCCCTGCAACATCGCCACGCCGGACGCGCCCGTGCGCAATTTCGAGTACCGGGCGAGCGATTATCCCGCGCCTATGGTCAAGGTCGCCCGGCCGAAGGTGCTGATCCCCGTCTTCCCCGGAACGAACTGCGAGTACGACAGCGCAAAAGCCGTTTCGCGGGCGGGGTGCGAACCGGAGATCGTTATTATCAAAAACCTTACTTCCGGGATGATCGACCGGAGTCTCCACGCTTTTTCCGAGAAGTTGAAGGGATCCCAGATCATCTTTATTCCGGGCGGCTTTTCCGGCGCGGACGAGCCGGACGGCAGCGGAAAATTCATCACCGCTTTCTTCAGGAACGCGGAGGTCAAAGAGGGCGTCAGCGACCTGCTTGACCGCCGGGACGGGCTGATCTGCGGTATCTGCAACGGCTTCCAGGCGCTCATCAAGCTGGGGCTGGTACCCTACGGCAAGATCATCGACCCCGATGAGAGCAGTCCCACGCTGTCCTTCAACACCATCGCGCGCCACCAGTCCAGGATCGTTCGCACAAGGATCGCTTCCAACAAGTCGCCGTGGCTTTCCTTCATGAACGTGGGCGATATCGTGAACGTTCCCATCTCCCACGGGGATGGCCGGTTTATCGCCGACGACGAACAGATCCGGCTCTTGGCAGAAAACGGACAGATCGCGACCCAGTACGTGGACTTGGACGGCAACGCCACCAACGACGTCCGTTTTAACCCCAACGGCTCTATGTACGCCATCGAGGGCATCACCTCTCCCGACGGCCGCGTCTTCGGCAAAATGGGACACAGCGAGCGCGTCGGCAGCGGGCTGTACAAAAACGTGCCGGGCAATTACGACATCCGCATGTTTGAAGCGGCAGTCAAGTATTTCAAATAAGAGCCTATGCCCGCGCCGGAGCTGCCCGTGGGAAAGTCCCGTGCGCGCAAACCGTTTTACCGCAGAAAGGAGTTTCCATTGCGTAAAGTTGCTATCATTCTGATCGTTGTCGGCGTGCTTGCCGCGGTGCTCGTCGGCGTGCTGTTTTTCACCATGCGCGACACGAACATCGTCGGCGTGACCACCTACCCCGACAAGAATACCGTCGTGCTGTGCTGCAAGACCGGAGACGAGTTCGTTGACGGCAGCGGCAAGATCACCGTCGGCGAAGGCGAGCATCTCCGCTTGGAGCACGCGCTGAAAGCCGGCAGCTTCGACTTCGCGCTCTACCGGGGCGAGGACGGGCTTAAACCCTTCCGTGACGTCGACATGGCAAACCTGCCCGCGCCCGACGCCGGCACGGACGGCGTCTGCGGCGTCAGCGGCGTCGCCGGTACGGGGACGCTCGAGCTCGAGGTCGCGCCCGGCACATACACGCTGCTGTTCACGATCCACGATACCGTCGGCACCGCAGCGGTCACCGCGGAGAAATAACGCTTCGGGATCCCGAAAACCGCCCTCTGCCAAAGGGCGGTTTTTTCGCGCAAAAAACTTCTTGCAATCGTTCTTTTTTCGAATTTGACTGTTTTTGCAATAATAATAATAATCGGAAATCGGACGAAATTTGCAATTGCTTTGTAAAACAAATCGTTTTATACTGTTTACAATGAATTAAAAGGGGGCGTTGTCATGAAAAAACTGCTGATCCTTTCGGCGGTATTGGTATGTTTGCTGCTCTGCTGCTTCTTTGCGGGCGCGGCGGATATCCCGCTGACCGGAACGGAGACCGAGGTGACAGGCATGGACTTTACGACGGCAAAGGAGATCCGCTCGCAGTCGTACACGCTTACGAGCGCGGAACAGGCTGCGATCTCAAACGGCGACCTGGTCGTGTTCACGTTCGTGACAAAGGCGAAGACCGCCTGCACGAAGATGACCGTAACGGTGGACGGCGCGGAGGGCGTTCCTTCCCTCACCTACTTCATCCCCGTCCAGTGGACGCGCGTCACCGTGCCCGTGGTCGCCAAGAACCTGTCGAGCGTCGCGCTCACTGTTGAAGGCACGGTGCTGATGGCGCAGGCGTCATACGAAAACCGCGGCGCCGTCGACATCGCCACCACGGACACCGAGAGCGGTCAGCATCTGCTGGAGCCGTTCGTCTACACCCGTCTGGACGGCAACGCCGGCTTGGGCGTCGGCTCGACGAAGGACATCCTGCGCTCAGGCAACTTCCTGTACTCCATCGGCTCGGCGGACAGCGGCTCGCTGAAGATCATCGACGTGTCCGATCCCGCGTCGCCGCAGGTCCGCGGAAAACTGACCGATCTCGGCGGCTCCATCCGCCAGATCAGCCTGTGCAAGACCGGCACGGACGTTATCATCACCTCGCGGCAGAACGGCGCGTATATCGCGGACGTGTCCGATCCGGATCATCCGCGCGTGCGCAGCGTCTACAACTCCATCGAGATGGCGACCGGTCTTTCCGTCGCGGGCGATCTGGCGTTCATCTGCAACCGCCAGAACGGCATCGAGATCGTGGACATCTCCGATCTTGACCATCCGAAGCACATCTGCAACGTCCGCAGCGGCGAGGTGCAGGGGTGCCTTGCCAGCGGGAACATTCTATACTGCGGCCTGTGGGACCTCTGCCGCGTGGATATGTTCGACATCTCCGATCTGTCGAATGTGCAGCTGATCGGCAGCGCGCCGCTCAGCGGCAAGGGCGATGGAATGACCGTCTGCACCGTTGGCGACAGAACCTATCTGTACGCCGCGACGGGACAGCACACGGAAAAGGTCGCGAGCAGCACCACGCAAATCGACCTGCGCTACGGTCACGGCAACGGTCTGGACATCTTCGACGTGACCGATCCCGCCCATCCCGAGTGGCTTTCCACCTCGCGCGTCGACGGACGGTACTACTATCCAAACAGCGACAACTGGGAGGCGCACGTCTCCGTGCATGACGGACACGTTTACGCGTATCTGGTCTGCACGCTCAACGGCGTGTATACGTTTGACGTGACCGATCCGCGCGCGCCGATCCGCTTGGAGCATATCGACGTGGTGTGCCCGAAGGGTACCCCCAACTATAAGGTCTTGAGCTACAGCGGGCGCGTGTGCATTTTCCCCTACGATCAGAACGTGGAGACGCACGGCGCGATCTCCGCCATCGACGTGGTGGACGGCGTGATGTATCTCGGCGATTTCAATACGGACTCGTATATCTATCAAGGCGGCGAGGCGGTCTATGATCGTCACGTGCCGCCTGCGGCAAACGTCGATCCGGCGGGCGGAGAGAGTTACTACACCTCCTTTGACGGCGCCGGATTACAGGGCTACGCGGCGGTACGGAACGGCTATCAGTACTACACCGTGGAGCCGCACGGAGATAACCTGTTCGTCGCCTGCGGCAGCGCCGGTCTTCTTGTGATGGACAAGGAGATGAACACGCTGGCGCAGTACCCCACCGACGGCATCTGCTTTGACCTGTATATCCACGGCGATACGCTGTACGCCGCGGTCGGCGACGCGGGCGTCGCCGCGTATACGATCAGCGGCACGACGCTGACGAAGCAGTGGGTCTACAAGGCGCAGTACGGCACCTGCCGCAGCGTCGAGGCGTCGAAGACCGGCAAATTCCTGGCGCTGCAGACCGGCGCAAACTACGTCGAGCTGATCGACACGGCAAACCACAACAAGACGCTGATCTGGAAAAAGGGCAGCGCGCAGGCGTATCACCGCAATCTGCTGCGGTATCAGGGCGGCCGGTATCTGGGCGCGTGGTCGCTGAGTTCGTATGAATACTGGTTCGACTGCGGCGAGAACGACAGTCTCACCACGCCGAAGCTGGTGAAGACCTTCACCACGTCGAAAAACTCCATGGCGGGTGGCGGCACACAGGCGGGCAATCTGATGCTCGCGATGCCGGCAAACGGCTACATGCTGTACGATCCGCTGTCCGAGGCGACGACGATCACCGGCACGACGATCAAGGCGGACTCCACAATGACCGGCAACCCGATCATCGAGGGCAACGTGATGATCTCCTGCGACCGCATCTACGGGCATATCTACATGGTCGACGTCAGCAACATCAGCGCGCCGAAGGTGCTGAAGACCGTCGACGTTCCGGGCAACCCCGATCTGGCGCGCGTCGTGGACGACACGGTGTACGTCCCGCTGGGCTATCAGGGCATGATGAAGTTTGACTTCCTGCCGTTCCGTCTGGAGTCGGGCTATGTGCCGGAAAATGACGCGGACGCGATCGCGGCGGGCTACAGCTGGTCGTACACGACCGAGTCGGGAGAGACGACGTACTACCGCGATCTCACGGGCGACTACGGCGCGTATACGCAGGGGCTTGCCAAGGACGACGCCGCCACGCGTGAGCACGCGGGCGTGCTGAAGCTTTTGCAGGACTACACGATCACCGCGGAGATGCCCGAAAACACGAACGCACTGATCTCCAACCCCGCGAAGGCGTTCAATCTGGACTTCAACGGGCACAAGATCACCAACTCGCTCGCAACGAGAACGGGCGCGTACTTCCTGTACTACAACGCGTCATCCGGCAGCTACACGGCGAAGGTCCATTTCTTCAGCAGCGCGGACACACCGGGCGAATATGACCACAGCGCCTACACCGATTCCGCGACGCGCATGATGATCGGCGCAGGCTTCGGCAACATCAGCGCGAACATCAAGATGGACGTGACGGTGGAAAACCTCATTGCAAGCTCCGGCAATATGCCCATCATCAACATGGAATCGACGGACAACCGCCTTGTGCTGCGCGGCTGCGATTTCACCACCGCGAAAAAGCAGTACGCGGCGGTCGTGGTCGGCGTACCGAACGGCGTGGGCGTAGGCGGCAGCATCCCCTGCCGCGCGGATGTGACGGTGGAGGACTGCACGCTGCGCTCCGGCTTCTGCGGTCTGGAGCTCGTGGACTACGTCTATATCAACAGCGCAAACAAGACGAACTACTACACCACGGACTTCCATTACACGCTGACGCTGCTCGGCACGAACACGTTCACCTGCCAGCCGACCAGCCGCGCCGCGGCAACACACGGCGTGCTGATCGAAATGCAGACCGGCACGGAATCGTTCGAGCAGAGCGATCCCGCGGACGTTGCCGCGACCTCGGAGGGCAACAAGCTTGTCTGGGCGGAGCCGGTAACAGAGGACACGCTGACGTCGTTCACGGTGACGAGCGAACAGGCACGGGTCCCCGGCGACCTCGACGGAAACGGAACTGTCAACATGCGCGACATCCTGACGCTGCGGCAGGCGCTTGCAGGCGGCTACGGCGTCGTGATCCCGGAGAGCGTCGGCGATCTCAATCACGACGGCTCTACGAACATGCGCGATCTGCTGACGCTGCGGCAGTACCTTGCCGGCGGCTACGGCGTGACGCTCGGATAACACACAAAAAGCAGGGCGGAACTCTTTCGAGTTCCGCCCTGCTTTTTGTAATCAGTCTTCCATTGCCGCGACGCAGGCGCGCAGGACGGTATCGGCGATCGGCGCGCAGGTCTTGCTGCCGCTTCCGCCGCCCTCGACCGTGATACAGAAGGCGAGCGGATATTCCTCGCTCTGCACGAAACCGACGAAGTTGGCGTTCGCCGCCTCCCCTTCCGCGACCTCCGCCGTGCCCGACTTGGCGCACACGGGAAGTCCAGCGATATCGCCGTAGACCGTCTCGGCGGCATAGCGCATATATTCCGCGAGCGTTGCCGCCGTCTCCGGCTGCACGGTCGGCTCCGTCTGTTTCGGATGCGCACGGTAGCTGCCGACGCGCTCGACCAGATACGGCTCCGCCGCCGTGCCGCCGCCCGCAAGCGTAGCGACGAAGCGCAGATACGCACACGGATCGACGAGATCGGTATGCTGCCCGATGCAAGCCCACGCGAAGTCCACATCGGAGGCGTCCGCCACGTCGAAGCGCCCCTCCGCCGTCACGACGCCGTCGAACTCGCACGGCGCTGTCACATTCCACGATGCGACCGACTGCGCAAAGGATTCGCGGTCCAACTCCTGCGCGATCCCGGCAAACGCGCAGTTGCACGAGCGAGCCAGCGCCTCCTTGAGCGTCACGTCGCCGTGGACGCCGTTGCAGACCACGGTCTCGCCGCCGATCTCACACGTGCCGTCGCAGTGCCACAGGCGCGTTTCGGCGTCGGGAAGCTGCTCCAGCGCAGCCGCCGCCGTGACGAGCTTGAAGATCGAGCCGGGCGTGTAGACCGCGCCGAACGCGCGGTTGAGATAGACCGCGTCCGTCTCCTCCGGCGCAGCGCCATCGGGGTCGAACGTCGGCGAGGACACGGCGCAGAGGATCGCGCCGGTCCGGTAGTTGCAGACGAGCACCGTGCCCGGTCTTCCGTCCAGCGCCTGCAGCGCTGTGGTCTGCACGTCGGCGCTGACGGTCAGCTCCATCGTACCGACGCGCTTTTCCGCACCGTACATGCCGAATACGGGATCATAGCCGATCAGACGCGCGGCGTAACGCTTGAGCGCGGGCGACGCCACGTTGCCGCTGCGGTCGCCCAGCAGATGGAGCGTCGCGCGGCGCACGGCGGCGCTTTCGGCGTAGGTCTTATCCTCGCCGAGCGTCAGAAGCGTCTCGCCGCCGCGATCCGTGACCGTGCCCGCGGCAAGCTCCGTGCCGCTGTAGGCGTGCGGGTTGCCGGGAAACGCCATCCAGCGCTCCGCGTACAGCGTGTAGCGGACGAGATAGAGTGTCAGTCCGGCGAGCAGCGCCGCGACCAGGATCAGCACGATGATCGCGCGAAGAGAGAGTTTTTTCATACCGCCGCCTCCTTTTTCGGAAGCCTGATCGTGAAACTGGCGTTCTGCCGCGTATCGACCGATTTGACGAACGCCAGAAGCCCCCACGCCGCGATCATGCCCGATCCGCCGTTGGAGAGGAACGGGAATGTCACGCCCGTCAGCGGCAGGATATCGACCGTGCCCAGCACGTTGAACATCGTCTGCACAAGGAAGATGCTGCCCGCCGCACACGCGCCGATCACGTAGAACGCGCTGCGGCTGTGCGACGCCATCCGCACGGCGAACACCGCAAGCAGCGCGACCGTCAGCACGACGGTCACGGCGGCAATGAGCCCGTATTCCTCCCCGATCAGCGCGAAGACGAGATCGGTATTCGCCGCGGCGACGTAGTGGAGCCACCCCTGCCCCGCGCCGAGTCCCAATAGGCCGCCCGCCGCCATGCACATCATGGCGCGCGTCTGCTGGTAGCCGGTCGTGAGCGGGTTTTCCCAGACGCTCCCCCACGCGGCGGCGCGGCGACGGATATACGGCAGAAAACGCGCCGCGACAAGTCCTAGAAAGCCCGCGCCGACGCAGCCGAGCGCGATCGCAGTCAGATTGCCGGAGCGTAAGAACGCAATGACGACGAACGCCGTAAAGAACACCAGCGCCGTGCCGAAATCGCTGACCAGCGCAAGGCACACGCAGATCACTGCGGTATAGACGAGAAACAGCGTGAGATTGCGCTTCGCCACGAGCCTGTCCAGCGACGACGCGCCCGCGGACACGAAGCAGATCTTGGCGTACTCCGACGGCTGGAACGAAAAGCCGCCGATGAAGATCCAGTTGCGCGCGCCGTTGATCTCCGTGCCGAATGTAAGTCCCGCCAGCAGCAGCGCGACGCCGAGCACGGACGCGACATAGCGCACGAGCTTCGCGCGGCGCAGATCGCGCAGGCACCAGCCGACGATCAGGTAAGCCGCGACGCCGAAGGCGACGGCGGCAAGCTGCTTATAAAGCTGCGTCGGCGCCGAGGTGGATACGACGGCAAGGCAGAACGAGCAAAGCAGAAACGCCGCCGTTTCCGGCTCGAAGCCGCTGCGGCGGATGGCGCGGAAAAAGCCGTAGAGCGCCCACATCAGCGCCGACAGCACCGCCATGCAGAGCACGCTTTGAAGAGGCGCGCCGCCCGCCAGCACCGCGCCTGTCAGAACGATCTGCAGCGCGGTCAGAAGCAGCAGCGTCACCCACGGGCGGACGCGCGCGGCGGTCTGTTTGCGGTAGCCCGCCTGCGCCGCCTCCTGTTCGGGCGTGATCGGCTCGAGCGTGAATTCCACGCCGCCGAGCGAGATCAGTTCGCCGTAGCCGACCTCACGCACCGTGACGGTCTCGCCGCCGACCGTGACGCCGCCCTTCGAGCCTGCGTCTGCGATCGTCCATACGCCGTCGTCACGGCGCGTCAGCACCGCGTGCAGGCGCGAGATCGTGGGGTACTGCACGCTGACGTCGCAGCG
Source organism: Oscillospiraceae bacterium (assembly GCA_017443965.1). GTDB lineage: Bacteria > Bacillota > Clostridia > Oscillospirales > Oscillospiraceae > RGIG3566. The sequence goes on along the minus strand of JAFSXP010000177.1, from coordinate 15,477 downwards.
CATGCCGCGCCCGATGGTGTTTTCCCAGTGCGTGACGGGCAGCTTGTCCCCGTTGGGCATACAAAGCCACGCCCAGATCTCCGGCTCGGCGCGGTGCGCCAGCATGCTGACGGCGCAGCGGATCAGGACTGCCAGCGCCAGCGCCGGGATCAGCCAGCGCGACGCCGCAGTCCATAAAGCCGCGTATTGTGTGATGAAATCCATATCGACCTCCGTCGGGAAAACAAGAGGGTGCCGAAGCGCCCTCTTGTATGATTTGCGGTTTCCGGATCGTTACTCTTTTTTCTTTTTCTTCTTTTCCGGTTCCTGCTCCGGCTGCGCCGTCTCCGGCTCCTCGAACGCGATCTGATCGGGATCCGGCAGCGCGCGCTCCGGCAGGTCGTCCGTCGTCTCGATCTCGAAATAGTCTTTCGTCACGGTGGTGCGGTTTTTCGCCTGCAGACGGCGGTTCGTCCACTCCGTGAACAGCAGGTAGAACAGCGCGAACACCGGCACGCCCAGCACCATGCCCGCAAAGCCGAACAGATTGCCCGCAACGGTGATGGAGATCAGCACCCAGAAGCCCGAGATGCCGACCGTATCGCCGAGGATGCGCGGGCTGATGATGTTGCCGTCGATCTGTTGCAGGATCAGCTCGAATATGACGAAATAGAACGCCTGCAGCGGGTCAACGAACAAAATCAGGATCGCGCTGGGCACGATGCCGATGATCGGACCGAAGAACGGGATGATATTGCACACGCCGATGATCGTTGCGATCAGCACCGGGAACGGCAGTCCCATGATGCGCATGCCGATGTAGCACAGCACGCCGACGATCATGGCGTCGATGATCTTGCCGACGATGAAGCCGCTGAAAATGCGGTGCGTTTCGCGCCCGACGTGCAGCAGCCTGTTTGCGGTGCTTTCGCGGAAGACGGCGACGACCAGCTTCTTCGCCTGCGCCTGGAACGTGTCCTTCGACCAGAGGATATATGTCGAGGCGACAAGTCCGATCAGGATGCTGGCAAACTCACGGACGACCGAAACGACCGAATTGGTCAGTCCGGCAAGATACGTCTGCGCGTTTGCAAGCAAGCCGTCCGACAGCCACGCCTGCAATCTCTCGTAGCCCTGCGTCATCAGCGACGTGACGGTCGCCTGCATCTTGGGGTTGTTCGCAAACAGGTTGAGCATCCATTCCTCCGCGCGATCGACGTATCGCGGCATATTGGTGACGATGGATGCGATGGTGTCGTACAGTTGCGGCAGCACGAGGGCAAACAGACCGTAGACCAGAATGCCGAACACCAGAAATGCGAAGACCATGCCGAGCGCGCGGCTGAGTCCCTTTGCGCGCTTTTCGGTCTTTGCCTTTTTTGTAAAGATCGGGTACAGCCGCTTTTCCAGCACCTTGACAAGCGGATTGAGCAGGTAGGCAAAGATGCAGCCGTACAAAAGCGGCGAAATGACGCGGATCGCCGCGCCGATGACGTCAAAAAAGCCCTTCAGATTGGAAAAGATCACGACGAAGACCGTGCTGATGACGATCACCAGCAGCGCCACGATCCCCCATTTGAAGTATTTACTGTTTCTGTCCCATCCCATTGCGTTTTCTCCCTCAGTCGTTCTCGGTATAGCTTCCGCGCAGCAGACGGATCTCCTCCGCATAGCCGGGCAGCTCGTTCGGCGTCTCCAGGATCACCGGTCTTCCGCGCAGCGCGGGGTGGTTCACGATCGCGCAGAGCGCCTTTTCGCCGATATTGCCCTGTCCGATTTTTTCATGGCGGTCTTTATGACTGCCGAGCGGGTTTTTCGAGTCGTTCAGGTGGATCGCGCGGCGGCTTTCCAGACCGATCACGCGGTCAAACTCCGCCAGCACGCCGTCCAAATCCCCGACGATGTCGTAGCCGCCGTCGAAGATGTGGCAGCTGTCCAGACAGACGCCCATCTTTTCGCGCAGCTGCACGCCGTCCAGAATCGCGCGAAGCTCCTCAAATCTGCCGCCGACCTCGCTGCCCTTGCCCGACATCGTCTCCAGCAGGACGGTCGTGGTCTGCTCGGGAAACAGCAGACCGTTCAGCGTCTGCGTGATGATCTCCACGCCCTTTTCGATCCCCTGCCCCACGTGGCTGCCGGGATGGAAGTTGTAGAGGTTGCCGGGCACATATTCCATGCGCTGCAGATCGTCCGCCATCATGCGGCGCGCAAAATCCAGCGTGGCTTCGTTCGCGGCGCAGGGGTTGATGGTATATGACGCGTGGGCGACGATCGTGCCGATCGTGCCGCTTTGCTGCAGGGCGCGGAACGCCGCCGCGTCGGCGGGGTCGATATCCTTCGCCGCGCCGCCGCGCGGGTTGCGCGTAAAGAACTGAAACGTGTTCGCGCCGAGCGACAGCGCGGTATCCGCCATGGCGGTAAAACCGCCGGAAGCGGACAGGTGGCAGCCGATAAAAAGCATCCGGATTTCCTCTGTTTTCCTTTTTCTTTATCATACGCCTTTCCCGTGAAATTTGCAAGTTGCATTTGCGTCCGTTTTATTGTACACTATCGGTGGAAATCTGTATAAGGGAGGCGATCGTATGGCAAGATCCGAAAATCAGAAGCTGAAGCTCCTTTACCTGACGGAGATGTTTGCGGAGCAGACGGACGAGGATCATCCGTTCAAAATGCAGGACATCGTCGACTATCTCGCCCGGCGGGACGTGAAGGTGGAGCGGAAGACCGTGTACGACGACATCGAGTGTCTGCGCGAGCACGGGCTGGACATCGTGCTGCGCCGCGGCGCGGACGGCGGCTACTTCCTCGGCGCGCGGGATTTCGAGCTGTCCGAGCTGAAGCTGCTGGTCGATGCGGTGCTGTCGTCGAAATTCCTGACCACGAAGAAGTCGCTGGAGCTGATCGGCAAGCTGGAAAAGCTGACGAGCCGTCACAACGCCGGCAGTCTGCACCACAATCTGGTGGTCTCCGGGCGCGTGAAGAGCATGGAGGAGAGCATCTACTACAATGTGGACGCGCTGCACGAGGCGATCGCGCACAATTCGCAGGTGACGTTCCGCTACTTTGAGTGGAGCGTGTCCGGCAAACAGGTTCTGCGCGAGGGAGAGTACACCGCAAGTCCCTACGCCATGATCTGGGACGACGAGAACTACTATCTGGTCGCACACTCCGAGCGGCACGGGCTGACACACTACCGTGTGGACAAGATGCTGCACATCCGCGAGACCGGCGAGCCGCGTTACCGCGACAACGAGACGGACGCGCTGGACGTGAGCGCCTACGGCAAGACGGTATTTTCGATGTTCGGCGGCGAGTCGAGATCGGTCAAGATGCGCTTTACGAACGATCTTGCCGGCGTGGTCATCGACCGTTTCGGACGCGACGTGATGCTGATCCCAGACGGGGACGAGCATTTCACGTTCACGACGAAGGTCACGGTCGCCAAGCCGTTTTTCGGCTGGATCTCGCAGTTCGGCGACCGCGCCGTGATCCAATTCCCGCCCGACGTCGCCAAGCAGTACAAGAAACATCTGCAGCAGACGCTGGCGCAGTATAAATCCGTTTGACATTCGGGCGCCGCGCCGCTATAATGACCGAAAATGAGGTGATTGCCAATGAGGATCGCAGTTAAGGTCGGTACCTCCACGCTGACCTACGGCACGGGCAGGATCAACATCCGCCATGTGGAATCGCTCTGCAAGGTGCTGAGCGACGTCAAAAACGCCGGGCATGAGATCATTCTGGTCTCCTCCGGCGCGATCGCGCTCGGCGTGGGCAAGATGAATCTGCCCAGCCGACCGGAGGATATGCCTACCAAGCAGGCGATGGCTGCAGTCGGGCAGTGCGAGCTGATGTATATCTACGACAAGCTGTTTTCCGAATACCACCACACCACCGCGCAGATCCTGCTGACCGGCGATGATCTGCGCGATGAAAAGCGTCATCAGAACTTTATCAACACGATGCGCCGCCTTTTAGAGTTCGGCGTGATCCCCGTCATCAACGAAAACGACACGGTCGCCACCGAAGAGGCGGCAGTCGGCGACAACGACACGCTGAGCGCGCTGGTCGCCGTCAGCACCGGCGCGGAGCTGCTGGTGATCCTGTCCGACATCGAGGGACTTTACACCGCCGATCCGCGGCGTGACCGCAATGCCGAACTGGTCGACGAAGTCCGCGAGCTGACGCCGGAGATCCTGGCGCTGGGCGGCGGCAAGGGCACGGCGTTCGGCACGGGCGGTATGGCGACGAAGCTGACCGCCGCCGGCATCTGCATGGAGGCCGGTACGGACATGATCATCGCCAGCGGCGACCGTCCGGAAAATCTCTACGACGCGGCGGACGGCAAACGCGTCGGCACGCGGTTTATCGGGAGGAAATCATGATGCGGGAGACGCTTGCGATCGTCCGTGCTGCAAAGGCCGCAGCACCGACGCTTGCCGCCGCGGACGCCGCGAAAAAGAACGCGGCGCTGCAGGCGATGGCTGACCGTCTGCGTGAGCATACGAACGCGATCCTCGCCGCGAACGCGCTGGACGTGGAGGCTTCGCGCGAAAAACTGGGCGACGTGATGATCGACCGGCTGACGCTGACCGAGGCGCGGATCGAAGGCATGGCGAAGGGCATCGAGGACGTGATCGCGCTGCCCGATCCCGTGGGACGGGTGCTGAACACCGTCACGCGACCGAACGGGCTGGCGATCGTAAAGACCGCCGTGCCGATGGGCGTGATCGCCATCATCTTTGAAAGCCGCCCGAACGTCACGTCGGACGCGGCGGTGCTGGCGCTGAAATCCGGCAACGCCGTTATCCTGCGCGGCGGCAAGGAATCATTCCGCTCGAACAGGGCGGTCGTCGACGCGCTGCACGAGGGTTTGCTGGACGCAGGGCTGCCGCTGGAGCTGATCGGACTGGTCGAGGACACCGACCGCCGCAGCAGCGTGGAACTGATGGAGGCGGAGGGTCTGATCGATCTGCTGATCCCGCGCGGCGGCGCGGGGCTGATCCGCGCGTGTGTGGAAAATGCGAAGGTGCCCTGCATCCAGACAGGCACCGGCATCTGTCATATCTATGTGGAGAAAAGTGCCGATCAGGACATGGCGCTGTCGATCGTCGAAAACGCCAAGACGAGCCGCCCGTCCGTCTGCAACGCGGCGGAGGCGCTGCTGGTCGACGAGGCGATCGCGCAGGAGTTTTTGCCGAAGCTGCGCAAAAAGCTTGCAAACGTCGAGCTGCGGCTCGATCCCGCTGCGGCGGCGATCATCGACGGAACGCCCGCCGGCGAAAAGGATTTCGACACGGAGTTTCTCGACTACATCCTCGCCGTGCGCGTTGTAAAGGACACCGACGAGGCGATCGCGCACATCGCGGCGCATTCGACCGGACACAGTGAGAGCATCGTCACACGGGACGAAGCCGCGGCGGCGAAGTTCACGCGGCTGGTCGATTCGGCGGCGGTATACGTCAACGCCTCGACGCGCTTTACCGACGGCGGCGAGTTCGGGCTCGGTTGTGAGATGGGCATCTCGACGCAGAAGCTTCACGCCAGAGGTCCGCTCGGGCTGGAGGAACTGACCACCTACAAATTCATCGTCCGCGGCAGCGGACAGACCCGGTAAGGAGGTACGAATATGTACGGTTTTATCGGCTGCGGCAACATGGGCGGCGTACTTGCCGCCGTTGCGGCGAAGAGCGTCGGCGGCGAAAACGTGATGACCGCCGACTTTGACAAAAAGAAGACCGCCGCGCTGCAGGAAACGTACGGCACGATGCCTGTCACGTCGACGGAGATCGCCGCGACCTGCAAATTTGTCGTGCTGGGCGTGAAGCCGCAGGTCGTGCCCGCCGTGGCGGAGGAGATCCGCGACATTCTGGCGGCGCGCTCCGACCGCTTTGTCGTCGTGTCGATGGCGGCGGGCGTCCGTGCGGCGGACGTGTCTGAGCTGCTCGGCGGCTGCGCGGTGATCCGCATCATGCCGAACACCCCCGCCGCGGTCGGCGAGGGCGTGATCCACTACTGCCCCTACGGCGGCGTGACCGACGAGGAGGAGGCGGAATTCCGCGCGATGTTTGAAAAGGCGGGCGTGCTGGTGAAGCTCGACGAGAGCAGGATCGACGCCGCCTGCGCCGTGACCGGCTGCGGTCCCGCGTTCGTGTGCATGTTCCTCGAGGGCATGATCGACGGCGCCGTGCGGCTCGGTCTGACGCATGAGCAGGCGGTGCTGTTCGCCGAGCAAACCGTGATCGGCACGGCGAAGCTGGCGCTGGATACGAAGACCGATCCCGCACAGCTGCGCGCGAACGTCTGCTCGCCCGGCGGCAGCACCATCGAGGGCGTCGCCGCGCTGGAGGATCGCGCGTTCCGCGCAGCGATCATGGACGCGATCGACGCGGCGTACCGAAGAACGTTGGAGCTCGGCAAAAAATAAGCGCACAGAAAACGGACGGCTTGCATGGCAAGCCGTCCGTTTTTTGTTATCCCTCTAATTCCAGACTCATCTGTTCCCACTGCGCCATCATGTCGGCGAGTTTTTCCTCCGCGGCGGTTTTTTCTTCGAGAAGCCGCGTCAGCTCCTGATAATCGGTCGCCGCGGCTTCGATCTGCGGATCAAACGACGCGACAAGCGCCTCCTGCTTTTCGATCTCCCGCTCCAAAAGCCGCACCTTGCGCTCGAGCGCCTTATTGTTTTGCGCTTTCGGCGGCTTTTCGGCCTTCTCTTTCTTCTCGGCAGGCTGCGGCTTTACCGCCTCGCGCGCCTTGACCGCGCGGTATTTTTCGTACCCGAACGGATAGTCGCACAGCCTGCCGCCGTCCAGCTCCCAGATGCGCGTGGCGAAGCGCCCCGCGAAATAGCGGTCGTGCGTGACGAACAGCAGCGTGCCCTCGTATTCGTCCAGCGCCTGCTCGATCCACTCGCGCGAGGCGATGTCGAGATGGTTTGTCGGCTCGTCCATCACAAGGAAATTGACCTTTTCGTCCATCAGCATACAGAGCTTCAGACGGCTCTGCTCGCCGCCGGAGAGCGCCTTGACCGTCTTGAATACGTCGTCGCCGCGGAACAAAAACGCGCCCAGCCGGTCGCGCGCCGCCTGCGGCGTGCAGTTCGTCTCGTACAGCATCGTATCGTACAGCGTGCGTTCTGGATTTTGGAACGTCACGTTCTGTTCGAGGTACGCCGTCTTGACGGTCGGGCCGAAGCGGATGCGCCCCAAAGCCGGCTCCTCGCCGAGCAGCACGCGTAGAAACGTCGTCTTGCCGGTGCCGTTGTCGCCCAGCAGCGCGATGCGCTCGCCGCCCTTGACCGTGACCTCTACGCCGGAAAAGAGCGTCCTGTCCCCAAAGGATTTGGAAAGATCCTTCACGGTCAGCACCTCGTCGCCGTAGAACGCCGTCTCCTCAAATCGGATGCGCATGGTCTGCTCTTTCTGCGGACGCTCTGTCTGCTCGATGCGCTCCATGCGGTGTTGGATCGACATGGCGCGCCGGTAGAGCGTGCGGTTGTTGATGCCCCAGCCCTTCATGCGCTCGACCGTGAAGCCGAGTTGCTTGAGTTTTTCCTGCTCTTTTTCGTACTGCTTTAACTGGCGCTGATAACGCGCCTCTTTTTCCTCGGCATAGTACGAATAGTTGCCGCTGTAAAACTCCGCCTTTCCGCCGCGCAGTTCGATGACGCGCGTGATCGTGCGGTCGAGAAACCAGCGGTCGTGCGAGACGGTCAGCACTGTGCCCTTGAACGCCAGGATATACTCCTCCAGCCATTCAACGCTGCGCAGATCAAGGTGATTCGTCGGCTCGTCCAGCAGCAGGATATCCGTCTGCTCCAGCAGCAGACGCGCCAGATTGACGCGCGTCTTTTCGCCGCCGGACAGCGTGTCGAACATCTGCGTGCGCATCTGCGGCGGGATGCCGAGACCGTTGCAGATCTTCTCCACATTCACGTCGCGGTCGTAGCCGCCGCCGAGACGGTAGCAGTTTGCCAGATCGTCGTAGCGCTTGAGGATCGACGGCGGCGTGGAGGCGGTCATGCGGTATTCCATCGCCTCCATCTGCGCCTTGATGCCATCCAGATCGGAAAACGCCGTGCGCAGCACGTCTTCGACCGTACTGCCCGCGGGATAGACGGGGATCTGCGAGATCAGACCGACCTTCTTCCCCGGCGCGAAGATCACCTCGCCGCTGTCGGCATGAATTTCGCCCGAGAGAATTTTGAACAGCGTGGATTTACCCGCGCCGTTTCTGCCCATGATGCCGATATGTTCGCCTGCCTGCACGTCAAACGAAAGCCCGTCGAGAACGTTGCGTTCCGAATCGAAGGACTTGACAAGCTCTTTTACGTTCAGATCGATCATAAGGTCTCCTTGCAGATCCTGAAAAACTCCTCCCTGCCATAAAGCAGGTTGACGGCGTCGAGCATGGCGTTCGTGCTCATGCGCGACGGCAGACACAGCGCGGCGAGCAGCGTCTGCCGCTTCCCCGCGCTGTCCTTTTTGCCGGAAAGTCCCAGCTCATACAGATCGGCGTGGGTGATCGGCTCGCGCGGGGGCGCTTCGTCCGTCAGCGCGCCGCTCTCGCGCAGGGCGCGGAGAAGCGTCTCCGCATCCATGCCCTCCACGCCGAGCTTCCCCTCTTTGCCCGGCGCCGACTTGCGGCGCTCTTTGCCGTAGATATCGGGGATATAGGCATGCCAGACGTTCTCGCGCGGCAGCGCGCCCTTGAGATAGTTGCGGATCAGAAAACCGGCGCCGTCAGGATCGGTCAGGATGATGATGCCGCGCGTCTCGGCGACGCGGCGGAAAAACGCCAGTTTTTCTTTGTCCGACAAAATGCCGAAGCCGTCCGTTGTGAAGATCGGCGCGTCGACGAGCTGCGACAGCGTGTTTTTGTCGTAGCGTCCCTCGACGATGATCGCCTGCCTGACGCGGATCATTGCCGCGCCTCCTGCGAAAGCCGCAGCATGAGCACGCGCAGCACGTCGTCCGCATCCTCGCGCGTGCTTTTCAGACGGCGGTCCGCATCGAAGCACAGCTCGACCGCACTGCGGCAGAACTCGTCGGAAAGCCGCCCCGCCTGCCGCAGGAGCTTACCCGTATAGAAGCCGGAGGTCGAGCCGATGATCGGCATCAGCGCCTGTTCGTTTTTCCCGGCGGCAAGCACCGTCTTTGCCGCGAACACCTTGCGGAAATGACTGCCGAGCGCCGCCAGCAGCGCGATCGGCTCCTCCTGCATCCGCAGAAGATCGTCCAGCTTCGCGTAGGCGGTCGCGTAATCCCTGTCGGCAAAGGCATCCGTCACGTCGAAGATCACCGCGCCGAGCACCGGCTCGACCACGGCGTCGATATCCGCCTTGACGATGCCGTCGGCGCGGCTGTAGGCGGCGATCTTGCCGATCTCGGACGCGAGCGAGGTCATCACGCCGTCGGTGCGGAAAATGAGATACTGACACAGGTCAGGCGTGATCGTCTTGCCGAGACGCTGGAAATGCCGCCGGATCCAGACGGACAGCTCGCCCGCCGACTGCTTGACGAACTGCACCTCGCGCACGTTTTTCTTCAGCGCGTCGCAAAGCGCGCGGTATTTCGCGTTTTTCTTATACGGCACGGTGTCGTACTGCCACACGAGGCAGCACGTCTCCGGCAGATCGCCGAGCAGCGCGCAAAGCGCCTCACGCTCGTCCTCCGCGCGGTCGAACAGGTCGAAGTCGTCCACCTGCACCATCGTGCGCTCCGCCATCATCGGCGCCGCCTCCACCGCGTCGCGTATCGCGGTGACAGACGCGTTCTCCTGCGTCAGACGGCGGTAGTTGAACGTCTCCATCGGACCGGCGACCAGCAGCTTTTTGAGCTCGGAAAGATAGTATTCCAGCAGATAGCGCTCCTCGCCGTAAAACACGTAGCAGCGCGCGATATCGCCCGTTTTCAGGTCGTTTTTCAGCTGCTGCATCTGGGAATTGTCGGGCACGTACTGCTTTGCCATGCCGTCACCACCTCACCGTCAGATTGCCGTTTTGATCGGTCCTGTACGCCGTCGCGCCGAACCGCGTGATGCGCTCGATCGTCTCGGGCGCGGGATGCCCGTAGGCGTTATCGCCGACGGAGATCACCACGACCTCCGGACGCAGACGGTCCAAAAGCTCTTCCCCCGTGGAGGAGCCGGAGCCGTGATGCCCGGCGATCAGGATCTCCAGATCGGGGATCGCGTACGAAGTGACCAGCGCATGCTCCTGCACGATCGGCAGATCGCCCGTCACCAGCAGGTCGATGCCGCCGCACGAACAGAGCACGCAGATCCCGCGCTCGTTGTCGCCCTCGCCCTCCGAGAGCGGCGGATACAGCGTAAACGAGCCGCCGCACCGCGGAAGCGAGATGACGTCATCCACATAGACGACGTTCGCGTTCGTCTCGCGGAGAAGCTCGAGCGTTTCCGTCTTCTGATCCGAGATCGGCGTGCCCTCCGGCACGAAGACCGTTTTGACGTCCACGCGGGAAAGAAGCTGCGCGACGCCGTTGACATGGTCGGCGTCGAAGTGCGTCAGCACCAGCGCATCGAGCTCCTTTTCGCCGCGGGCGAGCAAAAACCGCGCAGCGGTCTCGCCCGCGTCGCCGTCGCCGCCGCAGTCGATCACGACGGTATCGCCGTTTCGGCGGGCAATAACGCACGAGCCCTGCCCCACGTCCAAAGCGGTGACGCCTTCCTGCGCGAATTCGATCGCCGTCATTCCCAGCGCGAGCGCTAAGATCGCGGCGGCAGAGAGTAAAGACGGCCATGCGCGCGTGCGCGTCATCGCCGTGACGAACGCAATGAGATACGTGCCGTACAGCCAGATCATCAGATACGGCGAGTCCTTATAGATCGCCGCGAACGGCAGCGAGGAAAGCAGCCGCACCACGAGCGCGATCCAGCGGTATGGCAGCGCCAGCACCGTGCCGAGCGCGGCCGCGCCGGGCATCCACACGAAAGCCAGCAGCGCGGCAAGCAGACCGCCGGCGAAGCATAAAGAGATCGCCCACAGGATCAGAATGTTCGCAAGCGGCGCGATGACGGACAGCACGCCGAAGTACGCCGCCGACAGCGGCATGGAGAGAAGATTTGCCGACAGCGTGACGGCAAGCGTTGCCGTCACATAGCGCAGCGGCGCAGACAAGACGCCGTGCCGCCAACGCTGCGGCGTGAACGCCTCATAAAGCTTTCGGACGAACAGGATGATCCCCGCGGTCGAAACGAATGAGAGCTGCATGCCCCAGTTCGCCGCGCACCACGGATTGATCGCCAGCAGCACAAGGAGCGCCGCGCTGAGACCCGTCAGCGGATCGTACTCGCGGCGCACGAGCGGCGCAAGCAGCAGGAAATACTGCATCACCGCGGCGCGTACGGTCGCCGCCGAGGCGCCGGACAGCAGCACGAACGCCGTGATGACCGGGATCCCGATCAGTGCGGCGAGCCGCCGCCTTCTGCCGCAGAGCACGATGACGATACCCGTCAGCAGCGCGACGTGCATCCCCGAAAGGCTGATGGCGTGCAGCACGCCGCAGTTTGCCATCCCGTCGCGCAGCTCGCCGTCTATCTCCGTGCGGTCGCCCGTCACGAGCGCAAGAAACAGCCCGCGGGCGTCTTCGGGGATCACACGGCGCAGGTTTTCGCGCAGCGCCGCCGCCCAGACGGCGGGGATCAGCTTGAGCGGTACGGATCCGGACGGCGTGACCGTCGGCGCGCTGCTGCTGCGGACGGTCAGATAAAAGCCGTTCGCGCGGAGATACAGGTCGCTGCTTCGCGTATAGTCCTCCGCAACGAGGGTAAATCTCCCCTCGCCCGTCAGGATATCGCCGGGCGTCGCGGAAAAATCATACTCCGGCAGGTACAGAGCCGCGCTGACCTCTCCCTTTTCGGTGTGGAGAAGGATCGGCGTCATGGTGCCGTAGCGCGTCTTGGACGGCGCTTCCGCGACCGTGGCGGTATAGGACGCACTCTTGCCGGCGAGATCATCCGCGCCGGAGAGGAACAGCCCCGCATACAGGACGCACCAGAACATGCCCGCCGCCGCACCGAGCAGTAAAAGCGCCGACACGGTCGAAACGCGCTTTTTCAGAAGGAACAGTCCCACGGCTGCCGCCGCGAGAAGCGCCGTCAGCAGATACGAACGCAGTCCGAACAGCACGGCAAACACGCCGCAGAGTGCGCCGAGCGCGATCCACAGCAGCTTCCGGACGACGAACGCGGGTTTATTCATCCGAGCAGCTTGACTGCGCAGGCGCCGACCTTGCTGTCAGCGCGCAGAAGCCGCGCGCACAGAAGGAACAGGACGTACGCAAGGATCCACGCGACCGTGACGTCGGTAAGGAAATGCGCGCCCATTACAAGGCGGGAAAATGCGACCGCCGCCGTAAACAGGAACGATACGGCGAACGCGCCGAGCGAGAGGTTCTTCCCGCGGAGCGTCGGCAGCAGCATCCACAGAAGGCTGCACGCCGCACCGCTGACGTGACCGGACGGCATCGAGCGGAACTCGCTCTTTTCGACGCCCTGTGCGATGAAGAGCTTCATCTGCTCTCTGCCGAACTGCCACCAGTTCTTGAATTCGACCGCCGGCATCACGCGCAGCAGGCGCATCCGCGGACGGCAACAGACGTATTTGAGCCCGTTTGCGATCAAAAGCGTCAGCACGCAGAATGCAAGCGCCGTGACGGCGAAGCGAAGCGCCTTCTCGCGCTCGACGCCGCGGAAAAAGCGCATCGCGAAGAACATGACCGCAAGGAAGATCGCCGCGATCGCGGCGATCAGCAGCGCCGTCGGCATCTGCGGCAGACCTTCGCGCGCCTCGCGCAGCGAAAGCGCCATCGCCGCAAGCGTGAGACCGACGGAAACGATGCGCAGCAGCACGGTCTTAACGCGGCTTTTGCCGCCGCTGTCCGTGAGGAAAAACGTCAGCGCCGCCGCGATCGCGCAGAAAGCGGGCAGCTCGCCGACCGCCGCCAGAATGCCGCCCCAAAGCGGCAGCTCGCCGCTGTAGAGCGCATCGGAGATCACAAAGTCGCGGAGACTGCCGATCACCAGCAGCGCCGCCAGAAACACGCCGAGCAGGAGCATCGGCGAAGTCCATTGTTTTTGATTCTTCATAGTGGTTTCCCCCCCTGTTTCGATACTACAAAAATACCACAGATCGCGCCGTCTTGCAAGGAAAACAAGGGAATTTCCGCTGGAAAAACAGCGCGGATTGTGGTACAGTGGAAAAAAACGAAGGCGGGTGTGTCACATGCGGATCGTTTCTCCGGATTTCGCAAAGGATTTCCGCTGCCTGGCGGGCGAGTGTCCCGACAGCTGCTGCCGTCAGGGCTGGCAGATCGACGTCGATCCCGAGCACCGCGAACTGTATGAGAGTATGTCCGGCGCGCTCGGCGAGCGCGTCCGCGCCGCGCTGACGGAAAGCGGCTTGCGCATGACGGACGGCGTCTGTGCGCTGCTGGACGAAGACGGTCTTTGTCCCATCGTCAAAGAACTCGGCGAGGAGGGGCTGTGCCGCATCTGCCGGACGCACCCGCGGTTTTTGGAGCAGTACGGCGGCGTGCGCGAGGTACATTTTTCACTCTCCTGCCCCGAGGCGGCGCGGCTGGCGCTTATGCGGGAGACGCCGATCTCTTTTTGCGAGGAGACGACCGACGAGGCGGTGACCGAGCCGAATGAGCTTGATCCCGACGAATACACGGCGCTGCTGGCGCTGCGCGACGGCGCGATCCGCCTGATGCAGCAGCGGCGGCAGAGCATCACCGACCGACTGGCGCTGCTGATAAACGCGGCGGAAGCGTTTCAGCGCGTGCTGGATCGCAAGCGGTACGGCACGGCGCGGTTTGTCGCCGCGCGGCTGCGCGTCGAAAAGATACAGCGCAGGACGCTGCGCGGTCTTGCGCGGCTGCGGGACGAGGGTACGTCGTTTTTGCCGGACGTCGCACTGCTGCGCGAGCTGGAAACGCTGACGGCGGAATTCCCCGCGGCGCTGCACGACGCGGTCTTCACCGCGAAGAGCGGCGCGGAATTCGACAGAGAAAACGCGCTCGCCATGGAGCACATGACCGTGCTGTGGCTTGCGCACTACATGCCGAAGGCGGTCAACGACGGTCGCGTGGACACGAAGCTCCTGCTCGCCGCATTTCTGACGCTCTGCACGCGGCGGCTGTGCGTCTGCACGGGCAGATCCCCCGCGCACGTCGCGGGGCTGCTTGCAAAGGAGATCGAACACAGCGAGGAAAACGTCGCGCATCTGTGCATGGCGCTGGAAGCCGAAGGATGGTCGGCGCACCTGATCGCGCAGCTGGATCGGAGGGATGACTATGCGGATTGACAGCTACTGCATCGCGTGTCAGATCGAGCGGCAGGCGCAGGTCGCGCGCGAGCTGCTGAAGCCGGAGGACCGATATCGGTATCTGCTGGACGTGATGGACGCGATCTGCCGGATGCCGAAGGACGTCAGTATGCCGTGGACGACGCCGGTCTTTCAGGACCTGCGGGCGAAGTACGGCGTGACCGGCGACATCTACGCCGAGGAGAAAAAGTGGGCGAACGATCTGGTCCTGCCGCTGCTGCCGCGGCTGTGGGAGACCGTGCGATCGTCCGGCGATCCGCTGCTGGCGGCGCTGAAATTCGCGCAGGCGGGGAACTTTTTAGACTTTGCGATCCTGCGCAAGGACGATGTGGACGCGGGGATCGAAAAGACGATCCGCGAGGCGCAGGACGCCGCGCTGGACGAGACGGAGTACTGGCATTTTGCCGACGATCTTGCCGAAGCAAAGCAACTGCTGATCCTCGGCGACAACGCCGGTGAGATCGCGTTCGACACGCTGGCGGTGCGGCAAATACAGCGGCAGTTCCCCGCCCTGCGCGTGGTGTACGGCGTACGAGGCGGCTATGCGCTGAACGACGCGACGCGCGAGGACTCCGCCTATGTGGGCATGGATAAGCTTGTGACCGTGATCGACAACGGCAGCAGCATCTCCGCGACGGAACTGTCGCTGCTCGGAAGCGAGATGCGCCGCGAGATCGAAAAGAGCGACGTGATCCTTGCCAAGGGACAGGCGAATTTTGAGTCGCTGGCGGGCTGCGGGCTGAACGTGTACTATAACTTTCTGTGCAAGTGCGAACGGTTCTGCAGGATCCTGCACGTGCTGCCGCTCACGGGGATGTTCCTTTGCGACAGGCGGCTGCCGGAGCTGGAGACCTATCCCGATTAAAAAACAGACGGGACAACCAGTGGTTGTCCCGTCTGTTTTTTTGAATTTATCCGATCGGCTCGAAGTCCGCCGCGCCGTGCTTGCAGAGCGGGCAGACGATGTCATCCGGCAGTTCGTCGCCCTCGTAGACGTAGCCGCAGATCTTGCAGACGAAGCCCTTTTTGCCCTCGGTCTGGGGCTTCGGCTTGACGTGATCCTGATAGTAGGTGTAGGTCATCGTCTCCTTGTCACTCAGCACGCGCGCCTCGGTGACGGCGCAGATGAACATGACGTACGTATCGAG
>JAFSXP010000176.1 GCA_017443965.1 Oscillospiraceae bacterium | reverse complement strand
GTGACGTTTGTGCCGCCTGTGCGGGCTTCGCCGTCTGTGCCATATTCTGTTCCACCTCCTTCTCTCCGTACTTGCGGTGCAACTGGAAACCTCGCCGTAGGGACGAGCATCGCTCGTCCGCCCGAGGTCCGGTTAACAGAGATCGGAAAGCAAGTGGAAACGGCTATCGTTTCAATTCCTACACATTATCCTTGCGTGAGCGTTGACCGCTATGTAATCATGCCGAATCACGTGCATTTGCTTTTGAAGATTGAACGTAACGGACGAGCAATGCTCGTCCCTACGGTCAGCCATGTAATGCAGCAGATGAAAGGCGCTGCCACCAAAAAGGCAGGTTTTCCAATATGGCAGACGCGATTTTTCGATCACATTATCCGCGACGAGCGGGATTATCTGATCCGTGCGGAGTACATTGAGAGCAACCCAGCAAGATGGGCGGAGGATGAATACAATCCCGATTTGTGAACGATCGGACGAGCAATGCTCGTCCCTACTTGCATTTTCCCTACAAGTCGCGATATAATGATAAAAAACACGGGAGGTGGCGCGATGGATACACCGACGCGGCAGGAGGCGCTGGCGCTTCTGCAAAAGTACAACAAGGAGCCGTTCCACATTCAGCACAGTCTGACGGTCGAGGGCGTGATGCGCCGGTACGCAAACGATCTCGGCTACGGCGACGACGCGGATTTTTGGGCGACGGTCGGGCTGCTGCACGACGTGGACTTTGAGCAGTACCCCGAGCAGCACTGTCAGAAGGCGCCGGAACTGCTCAGGGAGATCGGCTGTTCCGATGAACTGATCCGCGCGGTCTGCTCGCACGGGTACGGCATCTGCTCGGACGTAGAGCCGACGCACGAGATGGAAAAGGTGCTATTCGCCGCGGACGAGCTGACCGGTCTGATCGGCGCGGCGGCGCGGATGCGCCCGTCGAAGAGCTGCCAGGACATGGAGGTCTCGAGCCTCAAAAAGAAGTTCAAGGACAAGAAGTTCGCCGCCGGCTGCAGCCGCGACGTGATCCGCGAAGGTGCGGAAATGCTCGGCTGGGAGCTGGACAAGCTGTTTGAAAAGACCATCGACGCGATGCGAAGCTGCGAGGACGCCGTCGCTGCCGAGACCGCCGCGCTGACGGGCGCATAAGCCATGGAGGAGTTTACGATCCGGCTGGCGGACGTCGTGATCGGCGTGCGCTGTCAGTTTGAGAAAAACCGCGCGTTTTTCCGCGACTATCTTGCGCAGGGCGAGCCGTCGTTCACCGTCTGCCCGACGCAGGACGATCTCGACGCGATCCGGCATCAGTTTGAGAAGGAGCGGCTGCAAAACAGCGAGCCGCTGCTCGACTATCCCGCGGCGTATCTGGAGAATAACGCGCTGCACGCGCTGATCGCCGAGCGCATCGCGCATTGCGGCGCGCTGCTGATGCACGGATCGGCGATCGTGGTCGACGGCGAGGCATACTTATTCACCGCGCGCAGCGGCACGGGCAAAAGCACCCACACGCGCCTGTGGCGGGAGAAATTCGGAGACCGCGCCTATATGCTGAACGACGACAAGCCGATGCTCCGCGCGGACGGCGGAAAGGTCACGATCTACGGCACGCCGTGGGACGGAAAGCACCACCTGAGCCGCAACACGTCCGCGCCGCTCAAGGCGCTGGTGCAGTTGGAGCGCGGAAAAGAGAACAAAATCGAGCCGCTCTCCCCCATGCAGATGCTGCCCGCGCTGATGACGGCGGCGTACCGCAGCGCCGATCGCGAGACGGCGGAGTGTATCCTGGCGCTGGAGAGTGCGATCCTGCAAAACGTTTCCCTGTACCGTCTGGCGTGCAACATGGACCCGGACGCGGCGGACGTCGCGTACCGCGGCATGAACCCGGGAAAGGAGTAAAGCTATGAACGAGATCATCAAAGCCATGCAGACGCGGCGGAGCATCCGCTGCTTCAAGCCCGATATGCCCGACAAGGGGGATATCGCACAGATCATCGAGGCGGGGCTGTACGCCCCGAACGGCAGAGGCAGGCAGGGGGCGATCATCGTCGCCGTGACGAACAAGGAGCTGCGCGACCGTCTTGCCGCCGTGAACAATGAGATCAAGGGCGGCGGCGATCACGACCCGTTTTACGGCGCGCCGGTCGTGCTGATCGTGCTGGCGGACAAGAGCGTGTCCACGTCGATCTACGACGGCAGCCTCGTCATGGGCAATATGCTGCTGGCGGCGCATTCGCTGGGACTCGGCGGCATCTGGATCCACCGCGCGCGGCAGGAATTCGAGATGCCTGAATTCAAACAGCTTCTTTCGGACCTCGGCGTCGAGGGCGAATGGGAGGGCGTCGGACACTGCGCCGTCGGCTACGCCGAGGGCGAGCTTCCCACGCCGCCGCCGCGCAACCCGAACCGCGTATATTACGTTGAATAACAAAAGAGCGGGCAGCCAAAACGGTTGCCCGCTCTTTTGTTTTGTCTAGACGTCGATATCCATCGTCATCGTGACGGTATAATCGGGGTATGCCGCCTGCACCTCGTCGTGGATCGCGGCGAACAGCGCTTTGCGGTCCGGCACCTCGAAGTCCAGGATCACGTCGAAGCGGAGCTGCTTTTCCGCCGCGCTGGCGTAGAAGCCGTGCATCTGCAAAACGCCCTCATGCGCCATGACGATGCGCGTCACCTCGGCGCGGAGCGCCTTGACCTCGTCGTCTGTGGTATTGGCGGTGTAGATGCCGATGCCGGTCATCACCACGCCGTGCTCACAGTAGACCGCGTCGGCGATGCGGCGCTCCATGCGGTCGATCTCCTCGGCGGTCATGGTGTCCGGGATCTCGACGTGCACCGAGCCGAAATAGCGGTCCGGTCCGTAGCTGTGCAGGATCAGGTCGTACGCGCCCAGCACCGATGGATCTTTGCAGATCGTGCCGCGGACGGCGTCGTAGAATTCGCGCTCGACGCGCTTGCCGACGATGTCGTTATACGCTTCGAGCAGCATCTCGACGCCCGCCTTGAGGATGAACGCCGAGATCAGCACGCCGACGTACGCCTCGAGATTGATCTGCCAGATCAGATACACGACCGCCGAAAGCAGCACGGAAAGCGACAAAAGCGCGTCGAACAGCGCGTCCGCGCCGGAGGCGGCGAGCGCGCCGGAATTGACTCTTTTGCCGACGCGTTTGACGTACTGCCCGAGCAGCAGCTTCACGACGATCGCCGCGCCCAGCACCGCCAGCGTCAGCGTAGAGTATGCCGGGATCTCCGGCGTGATAATCTTCTTGACCGACTCGATCAGCGCGGAAATGCCCGCGTAAAGCACCAGCACCGCCACCGCCATGGCGCTCAGGTATTCGGCGCGCCCGTGCCCGAGCGGATGCTCCTTGTCCGGCTTTCTGCCGCCGATCTTCGTGCCGATGATGGTGACGACCGACGACAGCGCGTCGGTGAGGTTGTTGACCGCGTCGAGCGTGACGGCGATAGAGTTGGCAAGCAGTCCCGCGATCGCCTTGCCCGCGGCAAGCAGTACGTTCGCCGCGATCCCGATCACGCTGGTGCGTACGATCACATGCTCACGATCCTGCTGCATGCAGATCCCCTCCTGTTTCTATAAATTATGCCTATTGTACCACGCAATATCCCGTATCGCAAGCGCGAATTTCGTAAAACAGCGCCGATACGATAAGTATCGGCGCTGTTTCTTATTGCAGTGTGAATATCATGGCGACGGGGTTATGGTCGCTGTAACGGAACTGCGTGTCGAGCACGTCGGCATTAGACACTGCGACGTTGGGCGACACGAAAAAGCCGTCGACCGTAACGACGTACTGCCCCGCGTGATACGGCCCGTCGGCGTTGCGGCACGACGGCACGGGGTTTTTCTCGTCAAACGGCGGGACCTTGACGATATCCACGCCGTCGAACGTCTCCGGCGGGATCGCCTGTCCCCAGGTGTACTCGCCTTCCGTTACGCCGAACGCCGAGGGATCGTCCACAAGGGACTTGTTGAAGTCGCCGCCCGCGACGCACCAGTTGCCCGCCTCGTACTCCGCCTGCATATCGGCGAGCAGCATTTTGAGCTGCTCCGTGGCGATGGTGCCGTCGGTGGTGTACGCGGACAGGTGCAGATCGTAAAGCACCAGTTCGCCGCCGCCACTCACCGGGATGCGGCTGACCGAATAGCAGCGGTCGAGATCGACGAGTTTCGTCATGCCCGTTTCGATCGGCAGGCTGCGCCGCTCCGCGGACGTGACCGCGATCTTGGAAAACGTGCCGATGCCGGACTTGTTGGCGCCGTGCGGCTGCGTCAGCGGGTACATGAGAAACGGCGAATCGTAGTTCTGCGCGAACACGCTGTCATAAGGCGCAAGCGCCTCGCGCAAAAGGTCGTATTCATCGACGTGGTAGGTGCGTGTGGAACTCGTGTCGACCTCCTGCACCAGCAGGAAGTCCGCATTCTGCTCCGCGAGCAGCGCGCCGATGCGGTCAAGATTTGCCGTCAGCCGCTCGGGCGACCACGCCCACGACTGCGTGCCGCCGTCCATGAAGAAGCCGTAGTCGTCCTCGTACGCGCCGAAGCCGATGTTCCACGAGACGAGCTTGTAGGGTCTGTCCTTCTCGGCGGCGGCGACCGCTGCGGCGGATGTGACCGTGAGCGTCTGATGATCCTCGATGCGGTAGTAGGTCAGAAATACGTAGGCGACGTACGCCGCGACGAGCAGCACGAGCACAAGCAGCAGGATCAGAATGATTTTGAGCGCTTTTTTCATTGCCGTTTCCCCGCTTTATCCGAAATAGACGTCCTCCTGCGCCGCGCGCTTTGCCGTGCCCCAACTGATGAGGAACAGCACCGCGATGTAGGCGATGAACGCGATGGTGAAAAGCGTGCCGCCGAGCGAGGCGATGAAATCGTACAGTCCGTGCAGCACGACCGGGATCCAGACCGCGCGGCGCAGAAGCGACTTCGTCTTGCTGCCGCCGTAAAGATCGCAATGCTTCGCCGTGCCGTACCACACGCCCATGAACACGCCGAAGCAGGCGTGACCGGGGATCGCCGTGACCGCGCGCAGCACCGCCGTGGTGAAGCCGTACTGCATGACGTAGGCGACGTTTTCCCACAGCGCGAAGCCCAGCGAGACCGTGACCGCGTACACAACGCCGTCAAAGCGGCAGTTGAACGCCGACGCCTTCCACGTGCGCAGACGCAGGATCAGGTATTTCGCAAGCTCCTCGGAAACGCCGACCACGAGGAAATAGTAGACAAGATTATACAGCACCGTGTCCGGCATGAGAAACGTCGACAGGATGGTCCCGCCGAGCCACTCGCCGACCATGGCGATCAGGATGGAGCCGATCGCGAGAAACACGAGGCTGACCAGCAGTCCCGTCGGCTCCTTCTCGACGGTGTCCATCTTGTAGATCTTGCGGATCAGAAAGATCGCGGGCAGCACCGCAGCCAGAAACAAGATTCGATACATGGCAATTCCTCCCTTTGACTCCTCTAGTAACCGCTGATTTATGCAGGCAAGAGCGATGTGGTTACTTTAATATAGCAGAAAGAGAGCGGCACCGTCAAGAGGCGCCGCTCTCTTTCTCAAGCAGTCCGTATTTGATTTTGATCCGTTCCAGCTTTTCCAGCATCGGATCGGTCAGCAGCCACAAAAACAGCGCCGTCGCCGCCGCGTGGACACAGTCCACAGGCAGTCCCGTCACGTAGTACGTCAGCAGGATGCCGCGGTCGAGCGTGTGCGCCCAGATGACCGCCGCCGCGGTGTTCATGATGAGCCCGTACACGAAGATCGCCGCCAGCGCGCCGAACACGCTGAGCGTCAGCCGCGACGCGCCGCGCCGGAAGATCACGCCCGCGAGGAAGCCGACAAGCCCCATGGCGACCATCTGCCACGGCGTCCACGGTCCCTGTGAGAACATCAGGTTGGAAACCAGCATCGTCACCGCGCCGACGAGAAAGCCCGTCTCGCCGCCGAACGTCACGCCCGCGAGGATCGCGATTGCCATGACGGGCTTGAACTGCGGCAGCATGAAAAACACCGCGCGGGAAGCGACGCCGAGCGCGCAGAGCACGGCGATGACCGTCAGTTCGCGCGCCTTGGGCTTTCGTCCCTCGAACACGAGGAAAAACGGCAGCAGAATTTCAAGCAGCAGCAAAAGCGAGATGAAATAGTATTTCCTGCCGCCGAGCACGCTTTCGCCGAGCCAGATCGTCAGCGGGATCAGCAGTACGATCACCGCCGCCGCGGCAATCGTGCGCTTCGGCACGGTGCGCTGCGGGCGCACAACACGCGAAGCCGGTCTGCCGACTGCGGCAAACAGCACGATAAGCGACGCGAACAGCACGCTGTAGCGCCACAGCCCCGCCCACGAAAGCTCCGTCAGTCCGTCGGACGCGAGCAGTTCGTTGAGGCTGCCGCTTGTGAGAAACGACACAAGCATCCACACCGCCGCGCCGCCGGATACGGCGGCAAGCGCGATCCGCCACCACGGCAGACACGCTTTCTGCGTCTCGGGCGCGGGCGGGATCTCCTGCTCCGCGGGCGGCTCTGTTTGGTGAATCTCACCGCCGCAGGCGTAGATCACGTCCTCCGCCGTGACCGCCTCCGGCAGGAGTTCCCGCGCCATGCGGTTTGCGGCGGTGGTGTAAAAGCCGTTGCCCGAGAAAAACGCGCGGGGCGCGCCCTCGGCGGCGACGGCGCCGTCAAACAGCAGCGCGCAGCGGTCGGCAAAGGAGGCGCAGAACTCGACGTCGTGGCTGACCATGACGACCGTGACGCCGTCCGCGCAGAGATCGCGCAGCAGCGCGCCGAGCTCCTGCTTATACGCCGCGTCCACGCCCTTTGTCGGCTCGTCGAGCAGCAGAATGTCGGGTGACGCCAGCAGCGCCTTCGCCAGCGCGGCGCGCTGGCTCTCGCCGCCGGAGAGATCGAACGGATGGCGGTCAAGCAGCGACGCCAGACGGCAGCGCCTCACGACGTCGTCATACGGCGCATCGGACGCGGAAAGCTCCTCGCGCACGGTCTTTTTGACAAACAGCGTGCGCGGGTCCTGCGGCAAAAGCGCGGTCCTGCCAAAGACTTCGACCGTGCCGCGCTGCGGTTTCCGCGCGCCGTGCAGCAGACGCAGAAGCGTCGTCTTGCCCGCGCCGTTGCCGCCGAGGATCGCAAGCAGCTCTCCCCTGCCCGCCGTCAGCGAAACGTCCGACAGCACGTCGGGCGCGTCTTTTTCATAGCGGAAATACGCCCCCTGCACGGAGAGCGCCGTTTTTCCAAACCTGCGCTGCGGCGCGGCGGGAAGATTCCCGAGCGGCTCTTTGGCGGCGTAAGCTTCCAGCCAGCTCCGTCCGTCGCGCACCGTGACAGGGCACGGCGGCTCGCCGCCGACTGCCGCCCAGATGCGCGTCGCCGCGGGCAGGCGGGGAACAGCCCTGTGTCGCGAAGAAGCAGTCCCACCTGCTGCGGCGTGCCGCTGCAGACGAGTTTCCCGCCCTCCAGCACGGCGACCTGCGAGGCGAGCGCGAATGCCTCCTCCAGACGGTGCTCGGACAGCACGACCGTGACGCCGAGCTCGCGGTTCAGCCGACCGAGCGTTGAGAGAAACTCCGACGCGGCGATCGGATCGAGCTGCGCCGTCGGCTCGTCGAGCAGCAGCACCTCCGGCTGCATCGCCATGACGGAGGCGAGGCACAGGATCTGCTTCTGCCCGCCGGAAAGCGAATCCGTCGGGCGGTGAAACCACTCCTCGATGCCGAAAAACGACGACATCTCCGCCACGCGGCGGCGGATCGTCGGCGTGTCGAAGCCAAGGCTCTCCAGCCCGAACGCCAGCTCGTGCCAGACTTTGTCCGTGACGATCTGCTCGTCGGGCAGCTGCCTGACGAAGCCGATGCGCGTTGCCTC